>JAPLUH010000171.1 GCA_026397675.1 Verrucomicrobiota bacterium | reverse complement strand
TCTTTCATCATCTCGCCCAGCGAAAGACCTTTGGAGGAGGCTTCAGATTTGGGGAACTTCTGCCCCAAGAACATTACCCCGTAAATCGCGGTGGGGATGAGGTACAATCCCAATTTCATCTTCCAGGGGAGCGCTTCACCCAGAAAGAGGGTGACGAATGCACCAAGAATCATTCCCGCCGGCCAGCTCGCATGCAGGATGTTCAGGTAATGCGTGCGGTTCTTGGGGTAAATGGTCGCAATCAAAGGATTGGCGACGGCCTCAAGAGTTCCGTTCGCGAGGGAGAAGATGAAGGACCCGCAAAAAAGCAGATTGAAGGCGGCTGCCTGACTGACATCCGGGGCCGGAGAGAGCGTGACGACCGCAGACAGCACATGGAGCAAGAAGGCTGCCCCCACCAATTTTCCGTAGCCGATTTTGTCCACCACGATGCCGCCGAAAATGATGCCGAAACAGAAACCCGAAAAGCCTGCTCCGCCGATGAGGCCAACCTGACCATCTGTGAAGCGGAAGAGTGTTTTCCACTCTCCGGTGAGGCCATTGCGCAAAGCGAATCCAATGCCTGCGGCGAGGATGGCCATGAAACCGGCCATTAGCAGCCGCTTTGCATTGGGGGCTATGCCCTCGTTACTTCCATTACTCATAGGGGGTACGTGTGTTGATACTGTGTTAAGACAAGTCGGACGTGGGACGTCAGGATTTACCGACACCATCGGCCGCCTGTCCATTCCTTGCTTTGGGTTTCTGCGATTTATCTCTCGAAACCCAGGCCTGGAGACTCTGAATCGGCTCATCCGGCGCAATTCCGCGCCGACTTCACACCGATGGATCCTGAGCTTCGAAACGCTCAGGATTCCGGGGCTAGGTTTTCGGCCACCGGGTTGCTGTAGGCCTTGATCGCCGGGAGAACCCCAGCCAAAGCACCCAGCACCACCAACGCCAGCGGGGCGATGATCAGGACGGGATCCCAGGCCCAGGGATCGAGAACCACACCGGTCTGGGCTCGAATGACAGCCGACACAGCCCCCATGATGAGGGCATACAACCCCCAGGCCAGAACCATCCCGAAGGCGGCAATCGAAGTCGCCTCGAGGATGATGGAAGCGAAAACGAGGATCCGACGCGCACCGAGTGCCCGCAAAATGGCCAAGTCGCGACGTCGGGCGCTCAAAGAATTGTAAATGCTGGCCAGCACGGAACCCGCAGCCACCAGCGCCACGAGGTAGGCCACCAACTCCAGCACCTGATCAAACCAACCCATCTTGTCGAACAGCTGAGCCAAGACCGTTCCCAGAGGCCAGGCGAAGGTCAACCGGTCGCCCTGCTTGTTGTAGAGCATGTCCAACTGCTGCCCCGCCACCGCACTGCGTAGCTTCACCAGCACCGCACTCACATCGCTCGCCGTAGCTGCCGCATGGCCGGACATGTTCTGGAGTCCCGCCAGCGGAATCCAAAGCACTCGGTCAGCGGGAGTGTTGGAGGGTTCCAAAATGCCGGTGACCACGTATTCGTCCTCGTGCTGCTCCTTGGGATTAAAGTTCAGGCCGTGGTAGGGCTTGAAAGTGTCACCTGGCTTTAGCCCCAAGCGTTGGGCGACGAAAGATCCCACCACCGCCTCACGATAGCCGTCTTCGAACCAGCGCCCACCGGACACCAACCGGAAGCGCCGCCCCGGTGCCGCCTCAGCCTCGGTGAAGAGGTTGGTCAACGTGCCCACAATGCGATAACCCAGATAATTATCACCCACCGCGATCGGAATCGCCAGAGCCACCGCCCGGTTGGAGGACAGCGTCTGAAAATCGGCAAATGCAACATTCCCTGGCGACGCCTCCAGATGAAACAGCGCATTGAGCACCAATTGCAGCTTCGCCCCGCGGGCCCCCAAAACGGCATCCCAAGCGCCGGTTTGCCCGGTGAATGTCGCCCGGGCTTGGCGTTTGACCACCCAGACCGACATGAGTAATCCGCCAGCCAGAGCCAGAGAAAGCGCCGTCACCACGGTTGAGAGCAGGTGTTGCCGCAGGCTGCGGCGAACCAAAAGCCACAAGATCACAAGGCCACCTCCGTCCTCGAGGCCTGATTGAGAGTGGCCAGAGATTCCCGGCGAGGAAACGACGCCAGAACGGCCGGATCATGACTGACCAAAAGAAGAGCCGAGCCCTGTTCCGCGCATAATTCCCGGATCAGAGCCAAGGCCTGGGCGGCATTGGTTGGGTCCAGATTACCCGTGGGTTCATCGGCCAAGACCAACTTCGGCCGATTGGCCAAGGCCCGGGCCACGGCCACGCGCTGTTGTTGGCCAGTTGAGAGCTGCCGAGGAAAATAGTCCAGTCGATCCCCCAATCCGACCCGTTCCAACAGCGACCTGGCGCGGACCCGATCGGCACCCGGCCCGAAGGACATACCCAAGAGAACATTCTCCAGACACGTGAAGCCCTGAAGCAAATTGAAGGTCTGGAAGATGTATCCGATCACCGCGGCCCTGTGACGGTCCCGATCCGGTTCCGACAAGGTGGTCATATTTTGACCATCTAAAAGAATGAGACCGGAGTCTCCGGTTAGAATGCCTGCAATGAGGTTCAGAAACGTGGTCTTGCCGGTACCGCTAGGACCACTCAACGCCACCTGCTCTCCCGCATTGAGGCGGAACCCCGGAACATCCACCACAGGCAAGAATTCTCCGTACGGTGTTCGGAAGCTTTTCCGAAGGTTTTCGATCTCAAGCAGCGCCATGGACACGAGACAGGCTGCATGGAGCAGTAAAACTTGGCCATCGACTTTTACAAAACGACTTGGAAAGCCGCCTCGGGACTAGGGACAGGCTCCTCGGACTAGGGACAGGCTCCTCGGACTAGGGACAGGCTCCTCGGACTAGGGACAGGCTCCTCGGACTAGGGACAGGCTCCTCGGACTAGGGACAGGCTCCTCGGACTAGGGACAGGCTCC
>JAPLUH010000038.1 GCA_026397675.1 Verrucomicrobiota bacterium | reverse complement strand
GAGGTACAGCCAGCCGTCGAGACCCCATTCAAAGCCATTGAAGCGGTGCTGCTGATTGCCCTCGGTGAAGCCCGTGAAGAGCACGCGTCGCACATCAGCACGCCCGTCGCCATCGGTGTCTTCGGCGTAGAACAGTTCGGGGGCCGCCGCGATGAGGGCACCCTTTCCGAAGGGCAACACGCTCGAGGGAAAGGCCAGGTCGGTGAGGAATGGCACCACGCGGTCCATGCGCCCGTCGCCATTGTCATCGTGGAGAATATTCACCCGGCCACCGGGTTTACCTTTGCCGTCGAGGCCCAACGGGTAGTCGCGCATCTCGACCACCCACAACCGACCTTGCATGTCCCAGTTAAGGTGAACCGGATCGATGACTAGCGGCTCCGACGCCACCAACTCGATTTGGAAACCCTCCGCCAACCGCATGGACGCCAGCGCCTCTTCCGGGGATTTCGGAGGCGGCATGCGCACGGTGATGAGTTCGCGGGCAGAGATCCGCTGAGTTCGGGCAGGCTGCGCACCGGTGGCCGGAGTTTCGATGATCAACACCCCATCGACCACGCGCACCGTCGTACCGACCAGAGACGGTGGCTCGTCATCGGCCCCGGTGCGACGAGCGGACCGGACGAATTGCGACCAACCCTTGGTCCAACCCAACTCGGCCCGGACATTGCGGTTCCAAAGATGAATGGCGTAGCCCTCCGGATGGGACTGAATGAGGTCTGCAAACCCGTCGCCGTTGAGGTCCACCCAACGCAGCCCGGAATCCTTGCCTTGGGCATCGAGCACGGAAACTCCCTCGGGAAACTGGAAGTCGACCGGCTGGCCATCAGGTTTCTTCAAGAGGGTCTTACCGGGCTGATGGATCAGCGTCTCCGGCACCCCATCGTGGTTAAAATCGACGGAGTCTGCCGACCGGCCCGGCACACCCATCGCGACGACGGACAGCAGACCGGTCGCACAAACCCAACCAGCGGCACCAACGGCGCGCCGTCGAACGGACCCAAATCGAAACAGGCTCATTTTCCAAGTCGATCGAGGACGTTGCGAGTGATGCGTTCAACGATCGGATCCCGACCGCGGAGCCCGTGCGACCAATCGGTGGAACCGCAGGTGAACACCGTGCCTCCGCGGGTGTACGTGCCCAGCACGGCGTGTCCCTTGCGACCCGGCTGCCAGCGTTCGTACCACTCGCAGTCATCCGGATGCCACTGGGCGGGCGCGGAGGCCAGCACCTCGAAGTTCGCCGGCGTACCATCGCGATGGGTGGGCTTGGGCAACCCCTCCTGCCACTCCAGTTCGCAACCGTCGCACTCGTAACCCACGATGGTGTCCTTGGCCCCGAAACTGTCGCCGGTCTTGAGCGAGGTACCCTCGAACACCCAATGGGTTGGACGGTGGACATTGAAAGCCCCCGACGCGTCCATGAGCTGCCCATGGCTCTTGTGGTAGCCGCCCCAGAGAAAGCCCACGCCCGTGAGCTGGTTCTCCGGACGCTGGATCAAATGGTGACCCCACAGGGAGGAGAGCGTGGCCTGGCTGCCCCGGGCCACGAACACCGGATCTTGTTGGACGTTCTGTTTCCAGCACGTCAGCGCCGACCCGTTGTCCTCGGAACGCACCTGCCAGCAGCACGTGTTGCCGCTAAAAAAAGCCACATTGCCGCCGTCGCCGATGAACTTCTCGAGATTGTCCCGCATAGGGGTCGACCAGTACTCGTCGTGACCCACGCTGAGCACCAACTTGTAGGCCTTGAGAATTTCCGGGTGCGACTCGAGGTCGCTATTGGCGGCGTACTCGAAGGTGTATCCGTGCGACTCAGCCCATTCAACGAAGGCCTGTTCCCAGCTCGAGAACTGCGATCCGGGCGGACGCTCGAAGGACACCCGGTGCCCCTGATTGCCCCCGCGACCATTGAAGGCATAAAGACTGAACCCGCCCCAGTTGTTGTAGGCGTTGTAAGTGTTGGTGGAGAACTGCAGGAGGATCTTTGAATCCTGTCCCGGTTGTGCTGCTCGCACGATGAAGAAGCAACTGGAGTCGGCGACCCGGTGCGTGCGCCGCACGTAGTTGCCCCCGTGATCCTCAACCCGGAACTGAACTTGATAGTAGCCCGACTTCCAATCCGCGGCGATGGGCACCCGAAGACCGACCGGCCAGCGACATCCGTGCGAGGAGGCATTGTCTGGCACCGGCTGAATCGCGCCCGTCTCCGAGGTCCCCTTCCAGACCACCGTTCGCTGAGCACCCATGCGGGTGATTTCGACAGAATACCGCCGCTGGCTGGAGGAGACATGAAGGGTCAGTTCAGCCCCCTGCGGATAGCTGACGAGTCCGGCATACCCTTCGATATGCAATTCCGGTGCGGTCTCTTCGGCACGGGTGATTCCGCCGGCCGCGGTGGCCAAGCCGACCAAACCGGTCATGCGCAAGAAGGGCCGGCGACGAATGGACGTGGATTTCATGGGTTCTTGGAGTTCCGGATTTTTAGATTCTGAATTTAGGGCTTCGGCCAGTGCAGGTGACGGTGCAAGAAGTCGAAGGTGCCCTGGCCGTGGATGGTGTGGGGCCCGTCGAAGAATTCGATCTCGGTGCGGTCACCCAAGCCCAGCTTGACGTACTGCCGACGGGTCTTAGCGAACTCGTAGGCCACCCACTCATCGGGCCCGACACCGTCGTCATGGCCGCGCTCCACCATGAACGGCCGGGGGATCATGAGCCAACTCAACTCGGCGTAGTTGAAGGTGTTGCCCAAATTGAACTCGGGCATGTCGTACTCACCCCCATACAAATAGCTGTAGCTCGATCGAGCCGAGACGTTCTTCCAAATCCACTCGTTGTAGTCGGCCGAGCAAATGCTCAGGCAATAACGGTCGATGACCTGCGGGATGCGCATGGCTGTCTTGCCACCGTAGCTCAGCCCGTAAAAAGCCATGCGCGAGGGGTCCACGAACTCCTGCGAGGCCAACCAATCCAAGATAACCTCGTGCTGGCGGTGAATGAACGACCAGAGCGTGAGCTTGAGCGGTTGGGCCTTGCGCAGCACCTGACGGAAGCGGTTCTCGCCGATGTAGCAATTTTGCGGTGCGAAGGTCACGAACCCGCGCTCGGCCAATCGCCACGCGTACGTGTGATACGCTCCGGCGTCGATGCGCGGATCGGCCACATCCGTCGGCCGGCCCTCGAGCCCGTGTTGGCAAACCACCACCGGACGCTTCTCGCCGGGCTTGAGTCCGCGGGGCACGACGAGGATGCCGTAGGCCACCACATCCGGATGCACGTCGAGCATCACCTCGTAGGCGGTGATGCCATTGGTCTCGATGAGTTTCCGAGTCCGCGGCGAGGGCGGCAGTGAGGCGGGCGGAATGGGGCCGATGACCTCCTTCAGCAAATAGTCCCGATAGGTGCGGGCGCTCTGGGCGAAGGTCTCGGCGTTCTTGCGGTCAGCCTTCTTCCAGAAATCCGCCCGCGTGAACTCGGACTCACGCATGAGCCACTGGGTGTCTTCCAAAATTTGAGAATACGCACGCAACTGACGCGCCGTGTTGTCTGGGAGCGGTTGGAGAGCAGAAACAGCAGTGGAAGCTACGGGGGCCTCTGGCAGCCCCAACCGGTCGCCGAACGCACCCAAGGCCTCGTCATTGAACAACTCGTCGGGCTGGGCCTTGACGAGCTTCCATTGATCCAGCCCGGGCACCCCTTTCAACCAAGCACCCGCCTCTTCGAGGACTTGCCGAGCCACCTCGGGATCGGGACGACCCAGTTTACCGGGTGCGGCCCCATGGTGGGACTGGCCCGATTTGGCGGGATACTGAGTCTCGGGGAATTTTCCATGCACCCAAACCAATCCACGGGGTGCGATGAGCCCGGCGATTTCGCCCGCGCCGAACTGGTCGGTCAGCGACCAGACGTTCCGGTCAATGGGTTCGTTGTGCAGGTGCGGATTCACCTGAAACCCACTGACGGCCGTGACATCGATGCGGGGATCCAAGGCTCCGGCCAAGCACGCAACCATACCGCCCTCGCCATAACCGATCACGCCCACAGGCTTCTTAGACCCTGAAGCCGATTGCTGCGAATTCAGCCAATCCACGGCAGCCAACACCTTCTGCACTTCATAGCCCTGCACGGTGCGCCCCATTTCGTAGGAGGCCCGCCACAGCATCTCA
>JAPLUH010000540.1 GCA_026397675.1 Verrucomicrobiota bacterium | reverse complement strand
CAGTTCCTTTGCAATCCGCTTACGACTCCACTCGGGATGTTCCCCTATCCATCCCCTTAACCACGCCACTTTCTCAGATCCCAGCCGCCGCCCTTGCATTACCAGTTCTTCATGCACGCCTGCTTCCTAAACTCTTTACCTTTGGTAGTTCAGCTCTTTTACCTACAACTCGTGAGTGCGCCGTGCCTTTGACAATTTTATAGAAGAAACGTTGCGCAACCGGTTGGCGCGGGTCAAATTCTCCAAACAGAATTTAGTTTTGACGGTTATCCGTAAAGCCCCCGCATGTTGCTCCGTCAGCGCCAACTCCTCAACAAAGTCCACGCACTCATCGATGCGACGTTGTTTGGCGCCGTCTTTTGGATGGCTCATTTCATCCGCTCACTGCCCCAGCTGGATCCCGATGCGGTCATCGGTGGATTTCAAAAGTACCAGTGGCTGCTGCTGGTGGTGGTGCCGCTGACCCCCCCATTGCTTGAGTTGCAAGGGTTTTACCACCGCGCGGGTCTGGCGTCCCGGCGGCAATCCTTGGCTCAGATACTCCGTGGGTCCGCCTGGGTCTCGTTGGCGATTATCGTTGCGATGTTTTTCACCAAGCAAGAGGTCGCGCGAGGCGTGGTCTCCTTGTTCTTGCCAATGATCGTTAGCGCGATGGTCTTTAAGGAAGAACTCATGCGTCTTTGGATCCGGTCTCGAATGGCGGGTCAGGAAGCGCGCCGACGGGTTATTTTGATTGGCGGCGACCGCGAAATGAACCGTCTCGATGAGGCGTTGAAACAGAATGCCCGTGGCGAGATTTCCGTGGCGGCCCGCCTCGACCCAGGCCAGTTCTCTGTCTCGGTCCTGACGGATTTGTTGCACTCGCACGCAGCCAATGCCGTTCTGGTAGCTCCGAAACAATTTCTCTTCGGCCAGATCGAGAAAATTATCCAGGTCTGCGAACTCGAGGGTGTCGAGGTCTGGCTGCACGCTGATTTCTTCCAGACCCGGGTCTCGCAGACCACCGTGGACGAATTGGCGGGGCATCCCGTGCTGGTTTTTCGGACGGGTCCCGACCAGACATGGCAGTCCATGGCCAAAGGGGCGATCGATTTTCTGGGCTCGCTGGCGCTCTTAGTGGCCACCTCACCGTTGTTCCTGATGGCGGCCTTGGCGGTGTGGCTGTCGTCTCCGGGACCGGTGCTCTTCAGGCAGCGGCGGGCTGGGCTTAATGGGCATCCGTTCACCATGCTGAAGTTTCGGACGATGGTAACCAACGCCGAGCAGCTCAAGCACGAGCTGGCCAAGCTCAACGAGATGAGCGGGCCGGTGTTTAAGGTCACCAATGATCCTCGAGTGACTCCCATTGGTCGGTTCTTGCGCAAGTGGTCGGTCGACGAGCTGCCGCAGCTTTGGAATGTTTTCCGCGGAGAGATGAGTCTGGTGGGCCCACGCCCATTGCCTGTGGACGAGGTGGCGCGTTTCGATGACATGGCTCATCGGCGTCGCCTGAGCGTAAAGCCAGGCCTGACCTGTCTCTGGCAAGTGAGCGGACGAAACAACGTCACCGATTTCAAGGAGTGGGTCCGGCTCGACCTCCACTACATCGACAACTGGTCCATCTGGCTCGATCTCAAAATTCTCCTGCTGACCATCCCAGCCGTCTTCTCGGGTGCAGGGGCGAAGTAACCCCCCCTCTTTTTTGGGTGGTTCGATGAGCCGCTGCTGGAACGTTCTTGAGTGTTTGTGAGCTTGTGCGGGCGAGGGGTAGGGCCTAGATTTCAGAACAAGTGAACGGAAATCCTATGGAGACTTCAATATTGGCGTTTATTGGCGGAACCGAAATCATGTGGATCGCCATCGTGGTTTTGGTCCTCTTCGGTGCCAAGAAGGTCCCTGAACTGATGAAGGGCGTGGGCACCGGCATTCGTGAATTTAAGAAGGCTTCCAAGGATGTCCAAGATGAGGTGCAACGCGTGATGGATGAGCCGGAGCGCCCGTCCACGCCGCCGTCCTCGTCGACACCGCCGGTGCGGCCGCCCTCCGACATTATTTCCCACAGCCCCAAGGCCTGATTTAGGGCCGTGATGATTGGCCCTGCTCCTCACTCATCCGATGTTTGGCCGTTTCCGGGGTGGAGACGAGCCTTAGTAAACACGGTGGCGTGGGCGGGCCTCTTTCAGTCCCAAGTTACAGTTTGTCCGGATGGCCCGATTTGAGCGCGCATGGCTGACGATCCTGATTACACCCTGACCCCCTCGCTGCCCCCAAGTTCCGATTCGTTGGATTCTGACTCGGAGTCGGAGGGTGGTGGGCCGGTGAAGACCTTTTTGGAGCACCTTGAGGATTTGCGTTGGACCCTCATCAAGTGTGCGGTGGCGGTGTTTCTGGGGTTCATCCTTTGTTTGAGCGGCAGCAATGTGGTGATCCAGTTCCTTAAGTGGCCCCTCATGGTGGCCGAGGGTATGCGGCACTCCACGGAGGGTCGGGTGGTGTACATGCTAGGAACCAACGTGCTCACCCGCATGACTCCGGAAGATAGTGGCATCCCAGGGGTGGCCACCAACCGAGATACGGTCTTCCGATTGTGGCCGAGGCAAATCGGCACAAATTTAGTCATGACTGTTCAGGAGGAAACCAATCCTCCAGCCATCGCGACACGTTCCTTCGATGTGCAACTCAAGACGCTGGGGCCGGTGACGGCGTTCAGCGTGGTGATGCAGATCGCCATGTTTGGCGGCATCACCGTCTCGATTCCCTTCGTCTTGTTCTTTATTGCCCAGTTCATCTTGCCGGCGCTGCACCATCACGAGAAGTCCTTCGTCTACAAGGTGAGCGGATGGGCGACCTTCCTGTTTCTGCTCGGGGTGGCCTTCTGTTACTTTGTCCTGCTGGTGATTTGCCTCAGCACCACGGTGAGTTTCTCCAATTGGCTGGGCTTTGCCGCCGATGAATGGAAAGCCGATGAGTACATTAGTTTTGTCTGTTGGTTCATGCTGGGAATGGGCATCGCCTTCCAGTTGCCATTGGTCCTGTTGACGTTGGTCAAGATCGGCCTCCTTGACGCTGCCAAGCTCTCCAAGTTCCGCTCCTATTGGGTGGTGGCCGGGTTGGTGATCGCGGCCTTTATTACGCCGGATGGCAATCCCTTGAACATGCTCCTGCTGTTCCTGCCGCTCCATCTGCTCTATGAGATCAGCTTGGTGATTGCCTGGTGGTGGGGTCGGAAGGCGGCTAAGGCGGCGATGGCGTTGCCGGAGGACCGCCCGTGAACAATGATTTTCCATCGATTGAAGTCCGCGCTTGCACCCACCTGTTCGACCTATAACCTTCGTTCACATTTTCCAACACTATGCGTTCCCTTCTCAAGTCAGTGAGTCTCCTTGTGACCGTGGCCGCGGTGCTCGTCGGATGCACCAGCGCCGAGCAGAAACTCGGCCGTGGCCTCGACAATTTGTCGGAGCCTTTCCGCCTCGGTGAACTCCAGCGCAGTTACGAGCAGGGTGCTCTTTTCGGTGGCGCACATGGCGGCACTGTGGGCGTGGTCCGCGGTGTGAATCGCACCATTGGTCGCACGGTCGTGGGTGCCGTGGAGGTCTTAAGCTTCCCGATCCCCAGCGAGCCGTACATCAAGTCGGACTACAAGGTGTATCCGGACAGCTTCAAGCCGGGAGCTCTGGGTAAGTCCACCGTGACAGCCACCGACAACTCCCTCGGTTTCGAGGCGTCCGATGTGGCCCCTGTGATTCCGGGCAGCCGCTTCCGCGTCATCGACTGATGATCCAGGGTTACCCTTGGATGGGTCGCCCCTTTTAACCTCATTTCGCGCTCCTGCAGATTCTGCTGGAGCGCTTTTTTATGCCGCTGATTCGATCCTCTCCCTGCAAGGTCAACCTGCTGCTCAACATCCTGGGGCGACGCCAGGACGGGTTCCATGACCTTGAAACTCTGTTTCATCCGGTGCCGCTTTGCGATGAGTTGACCTTTGAAACGGAATCGGAACCGGGAATTCATTTCACCTGCGACCATCCGGAATTGCCGACCGATCGGAGCAACCTAGTAGTGAGGGCTGCTGAGCAATTTTTGGTCGAGGCTCAGCGGACAGGGCAGGGGGTTAGAATCCACTTAACCAAACGCATCCCCTTGGCCGCAGGGTTGGGTGGCGGTAGCTCCAATGCCGCCCAAACACTCGTCGGGATGAACGACTTGTTAGGGCGACCGCTAGGAATCGACCAGGTGGATCGATTGGCAGCCACTCTTGGTTCGGATGTAAATTTTTTCCTCCAGGACCAACCGGCTCAAGCCACCGGTCGCGGAGAACAGGTCGAGCCCATAGCGGCGTTTGAGGCACTCCGCGGTCGAGGCATGATTTTGTATCATCCGGGGTTTGGTATTTCCACAGCCTGGGCCTATCGAGAACTGGCTCAGTATCCAGAGGCGCTGAATGGCAGACCGGGTCGGGTCGAAGCCTTGGAACGGGCCTTGAGATCGGGTGATCTCTCCGAAGCAGGGAGACATTTTTACAACTCCTTAGAGGCTCCGGCCTTGCACAAGTATCCCGTTCTGAAGTTGTACCAGCAGTTTTTTCAGGAGCATGGGGCCTGGGCGGCGCTGATGTCGGGGAGTGGTTCCACCACGTTTGCGCTATTTCCGGACGTGGCCATGGCGCAGGCGGCGGTTGCGCCCTTCGAAGCATGTTTTGGGGCGGAAGGTTGGATGCAGGTAGTCTGCCTGTAGACACCCCCTGAATCAGATTCTTTTCGATGCGGCCATTTGTTATGGCTCAGAGTTCCGAAGCAACCCGGTGGGACTGAAAGTCGGAGTGCACCCTGCGCCCGACCCGCCAGGGCTGATTCATCTGCATCTGAATAGTTGTTTGTGAAGCGGGCTCGTTTGCGTTTTGACTGGTTTATTTTTACGGCCCGTGTTCACGATTTGCGGTGCGTAGCACCAATTTGCCCGCCGAAGCGGATCTTCTTAAGCGA
>JAPLUH010000331.1 GCA_026397675.1 Verrucomicrobiota bacterium | reverse complement strand
CCGTTGTGACGGAAGGTCAGTCGAGTGTGGTCGATCCCGAGCAGGTGCAGGAGGGTCGCGTGGATGTCGTAGACCTCGGTGACGTTGGTACGGTCTGCGGGCTTGTAGCCCCACTGATCGCTCTCACCGTGTGTAACCCCGCCGCGAATGCCGCCGCCGCACAGCCAGTTGGTAAACACGAAGGGATTATGATCGCGACCCTTGCCACCCTGGGCACAGGGCATCCGGCCAAACTCGGTGGTCCACAAGATGATCGTGTCCTCCAACAAGCCCCGTTGCTTGAGGTCCTCGATTAAGGCTGCGATGGGCTTAGCCATGCCCATGGCGAGCGGACCGTGGTCTTGGGCGATGTTCTCGTGGGAATCCCAATTGCGACGAGGGAAGCTGTTGTCGTTGCCTGACCAAATCTGGACAAAGCGCACGCCCCGCTCAATGAGGCGGCGGGCGGTGAGGCACTTTCGACCCATGATGTCGGTTTCCTCGGGCGCATTAATTTCGGAGGGCCACTTTTTGGTGGTGTTATCGATGCCGTAGTTTTCCTGGATCCAGGCGGGTTCCTTCGACAGATCCAGCGCCTCGGGTGCGGCCAATTGCATGCGGGCGGCCAGTTCATAGGTGCGGATGCGAGCCTCTAGACGTTGATCGCCGGGGCGTTCTGCGGCATGGATTCGGTTCAACCGCTCGAGAGCGGCCAAGCCATCCACCTCGGACCGTGGGGTAATGTAGCCGCTGTCGGAGGGCGGAAAGAGCGCCTCGATGGGGTTTTCGGAACCCACTCGGATTAAGGTTCCCTGATGCTCGGCAGGCAGGAAGGCCGAGTCCCAATTCTTGGCACCATTCGAGGGCATTCCGCGCAGGTCGGGCATTACCACGAAGGTGGGCAAGTTTTCGTTCAGCGAGCCCAATCCATAACTCGTCCAGCAGCCCATGCCCGGGAAACCCGGGGTCAGGAATCCGGTGGCCTGAAGAAGAGTCGCCTGCGAATGGACACCGCTCTTGCCCACGAGGTTGTGGATGAAGGCCATGTCATCGACACAGCGACCGAGTGGGGACACGACCTCGCTGAGGTGCTTACCGCTTTGGCCGTAGGGCTTGAATTTCCAAGGGGAGGCGAAGGTGGAGCCGAGTCCGTCTTGGAAAAGCTCCACAGCCTCACCGGGATCCCACTTCTCGCCATGGCGCTTCTCCAGCAAGGGTTTGTAGTCCCAGAGATCCACATGGCTTGCGGCTCCGGCCATGAAGAGTTGTATCACCCGCTTGGCCCGTGGGCGTGCGGGGGGTGCCTTGGAACTCGGTGTCGTCGCGGCGGCTAAAAGCGCGTCCTGATTGAGGAGAGAGGCCAGCGCGATGCCGCCGAGTCCGCCCCCGGAACGCCAGAGGAATTCACGGCGCGTGAGCGGCGCGGGGCCGGTCGAGCGATGCCATGGCGAGGTGTTGTTCATGGTGGCCGAAGTTCTCCGAAAGGGTGTGTGTGGAGAGTGGCCAAATCCCGGATCCGTTGTCGAGGCGCTCAGTGTTTTCCGAGTGAGCCTGCCAGGGTGAAGATGGGCAACAGCAGTCCTAGGGCCAAGAAACCGATACCTGCTGCGACGAGGCAGAGAATCACCGGCTCAATGAGTCGCACAGATTGGTCCACCTGTTGGTTGGTACGGCGCTCGACCGTGTTGGCGATCTGGAGCAGCACCTTGTCGAGTTTGTACGATTCGTCGGCCACGGTGATCATGGCCATAATTTGATCGGGAAAGAGACCCCCCTGCGCCAGCGGGCCGGAGAGAGATTTACCATCGCGGATGCTCTCCGCGGCGATGGCGATCTTTTCACCGAGCAACCGCGAGCCGGTGGCATCCTTGGCTATCTTGAGCGCACCCAACATGGGGACGCCATTGGCTAGCATGGTTCCGAGAATGCGGCAGAAGCGGGTGATCGCGAGCATCTTGAGGGCAGAGCCCACCACGGGGACCCGGTGTTGCCAGATTTCTAAGGTGCGTCGGGAGGACTCTTTACTCAGGGCCGAAATGAGGCCGCCGACCAATCCAGCGAGCACTAAGGCCACGATGTACCAGTAACTCCGAAGTATCGTGCTGGCTCCGAACAACAGCACGGTGGGCAGGGGCTTTTGTGCACCGGCTAGCAGAGGTTCGAACTTAGGGACGAAGAAAATGAGAGCGCCGGCCATGACCGTGGCGCCGAGAGCTGAGAGCAGGGCCGGGTAGATCATGGCTCCCAAGACCTTGGCCCGGAGTTCGTCGAGGCGTTCGAGGAACTCTGAAAGGCTTCGCAGGACATCCTCGAGGAAGGAGGCTCGCTCGCCGGCCTGAACCATTGAGGTATCCAATCAAGTCGGCCAATTGGCCATACATCATGCCGATGTCGCGACTCGAGACCCGTCTGCGTTTGGACCGCGAGGCATCGGCCGAGGCGATATTGACGGGGAAGAGTTGACGTTCACTCAGCATCCGCACAGCGGAGGCCTCTCCTTCGGCCTCGAGTTGGCCCGAGACTTGTCGTCCGTCTGCGTTGAGGGCGATGTAGCGAAACTTAGGCATAACCAATTCAGAGTGCCGTGCAGGTGAGAACCTCGTCTAATGAGGTGATGCCTTGACGGACCTTCAACCACCCATCCTCGCGGAGCAATCGGAGGCCAGTGCGACGCCCGGATTGGATGATTCGGGGAGCCGATTCGCGGGCGACGATCATCTGGGCGATTTCTTCGTCGATGCAGAGCAATTCGTAGAGACCGGAACGTCCTCGATAGCCGGTTTTGCGGCAGTGGTCGCAGCCCTCGCCCCGGAAGAGCTGCTCTCCAGGCGCCATCGAGAAATCTCGGGGAAACTTGGTGCGATCCGGCTCGTAGGGGACTCGGCACTTAGAGCAAATCTTGCGGACCAGGCGCTGCGCCATGGCACCGGCCAGACTGCTAGCAATGAGGAAGGGTTCCACCCCCATGTCGATGAGTCGCGTGGCTGCCGAGGCGGAGTCGTTGGTGTGCAGCGTGGAGAGCACGAGGTGACCGGTCAGCGACGCCTGAATGGCGGCGCGCGCGGTCTCGAAATCGCGGATTTCCCCGATCATCACCACGTCCGGGTCGTGACGCAGGATGGCGCGCAGGCCCGCCTCGAAGGTCATGCCCACCTTATGGTCGACGGGGATTTGGTTGACACCCTGAAGATGGTATTCAACGGGGTCCTCGACGGTCAGCACCTTGAG
>JAPLUH010000254.1 GCA_026397675.1 Verrucomicrobiota bacterium | reverse complement strand
CCGGCGGTGGAGGGGCGCTCCCGTACGGGCTCCGCGAAGTGTCCGCGTTCCAGTCGGCCTTCCGGGTGGTGTATCACTTCACTCAACTGCGCTTTGAGGGCGATGCGCTGACCGTCCGCTGCATCAGCCAGGACGGGAAAGTGGAGGATCAATCGGTCATCCGGCGTCGGCCAGAGGCGCCGCGCGTGGTGGAAGCCGCGTTAGGGACTCCGGAGGTGGATTTGCCTCCGCAGACGCCACCTTGGGAGGCCCATGGCATGTCGCGCGCGCCAGCCATTGCGTCGGTCACCGGGCGGTCCAGCAATCTGGGTCAGCTCCGGGTCATGATGGATAGTACCCACTTGCACCTCAGCCTCGACGGTCTGGCGTTTTCCCAAGGCTCGGATGTGTGCCTGTTTCTCGAGGTGCCCGGTTTGCCGGGTGTGGCGTCCTTGGCGGGATTGGGCGACGGGCGGCGCGATTTGACCGAGGATTCCACTGCACAAGGAGTCGATGGGTTGGATCTCTCCGAGGGCGTGAGTTTCGGCGAGGGGTTTCGACCTTCGGTAGGAATTGTCGTGAGTGATGTGCTGGCCCAGCAGCAGGATCGCCGGTTTCGACGTCCGCGCTCGGAGGTGGCGCTGGGGCAGGGGGTGTTCCGATTAGATACGGCGCTGAGTTCGGTGCCGAACATCCGGATCCGAGCATGGAATCCGGATTCGGTGCGCGGCGTGGTGACGCCGGGGGTGAGCAGTGCCGACGCCATCCAGATAGCGATCCCCCGCAGCGAGTTGGGTGGTTTGCGCTATGGGCAGACGCTGCGCATCGCCGCTGGGGTCGGGTTGGAGGTGGGCGCTGGCACGAAGATTCGGAGGTTTGACGCCGGCTTCATTGGTACGACAGGCCCGGTGGCCGCGGGAGAAACCCCCGTGTTTTCAGGGGTATCCATTCGCTTACCGGAGGCGCCCGCGTTGAAATTGAAAGCCGCCTTGGAACCGCAGGGTCGTGTGCAAATTCAATGGATGGCCTTGGCAGGGCAGCGCTACCAACTGGAAGCTGCGCAGGATCTTCTCAAGCCCTTCGAGCTGCTCCAAGAGGTCGCCGCCCAGCCTCAGGAGGGTCCTTCCCAGGTCAGTGTTTCCGTCGATCTGGGAGCGCGGTTTTTTCGTGTTCGGGGTTCGGAGTGATTCCGGGCGCTCGTTTGGTTTTCGGAGGCGGCACTCAGTGAAATCAACGGGAACCTTTTTTCCTGCCGCAACCGGCCCGGGCATCGTATCCTGTCCACCGTTTCGGATATGTTGAAGAATCCAGCCACGAAGTATCGCCCCGCTCCGGCGGTGGACTTGCGCGACCGTCAATGGCCTGCGCGCACGCTGAGCGCGCCTCCCATCTGGTGCAGTGTCGACCTTCGCGACGGCAATCAGGCGCTGGCGGTGCCCATGAATGTGGCCCAGAAGCTCGAGCTCTTCCAGACGCTGGTGAACTGCGGCTTCAAGGAGATCGAGGTCGGATTCCCATCGGCATCGAACACCGAGTTCGCCTTCAATCGGCGGCTCATCGAGGAAAATCGGATTCCGGAAGACGTGACCATCCAGGTGCTGGTCCAGGCCCGGGAAGATTTGATCGAGCGGACCATCGAGTCGTTGATGGGTGCCAAACGGGTGATCATCCACCTGTACAATTCCACGTCGCCGGCTCAGCGCCGGGTGGTGTTCGGGAAAAGCCGTGAGGAGATTAAGGCCATCGCGGTCCAGGGAGCGCGTTGGGTCCAAGAGCGCCTGCACCGGTTGAAGGGCACGGATGTCCGGTTGCAGTATTCTCCGGAAAGCTTCAGCGCCACCGAACTGGAGTTCGCGTTGGAGATCTCCGAAGCGGTGATGGCCGTGTGGCAGCCGACCCCGGAGCGGAAGATGATCCTGAACTTGCCCTGCACGGTGGAGGTAGCGACTCCGAATGTGTACGCCGATCAGATTGAATGGATGTGCCGCCACATCCGCGACCGGGACAGCCTCATTGTCAGCCTGCACACCCACAACGATCGCTCCACGGGTGTGGCCGCCACCGAACTGGGACTCTTGGCCGGCGCGGACCGCGTGGAGGGAACTCTCTTCGGCAACGGCGAGCGCACGGGCAATCTGGATGTGGTCGCAGTGGCCCTGAACCTCTACATGCTCGGCATTCATCCGAATCTCGACCTCTCCAATTTGGGGCAGATCCGCGAGGTTTATGAGCGCTGCACGGGCTTGACGGTGCCGCCGCGGCAGCCTTATGCCGGCGAGTTGGTTTTCACGGCGTTCAGCGGTTCTCACCAGGATGCCATCAAGAAAGGCTTGGCCGAGTGGGAGACCGGCACGCGCAGTCATTGGGATGTGCCCTACCTCACACTGGATCCTGCAGACATTGGTCGCGAGTACCGCGAGGTCATCCGGGTCAATAGTCAGTCGGGCAAGGGCGGCGTGGCTTACTTGCTGGAGACGGAGTTCGGCATCGAATTGCCCAAGGACTTGCAGCGGGAGTTTGGTCCCATTGCCAACGATCAGGTGGATGCGTTGGGCCGGGAGGTCCGGGGCGAGGAACTGAAGGCCATGTTCTGGGTGGAGTACGTTCAACGGACCGAGCCTTGGTCGCTCATCCATTTCCATGCCGATGGCGTGGATGGTCTCTTTGAATGCCGGGCGTCGATGAAGCGCGGTGGGCAGGAAGTGTCGGTACGCGGTCGGGGCAATGGCCCGATTGCCGCCTTTGTCCATGCCTTGGCCGAGGCGGGTGTTCCTCGGTTCGAGGTCACCCAGTTTAAACAGCACTCGCTCTCGGAGGGGGAGGCGGCCAGCGCCATTGCCTACATTCAGATCCGCACCGCCGAAGGCATGACCCGCTGGGGAGCGGGCGTGAACACCAATATCGAACTGGCTTCGATTCAGGCGGTGATTAGTGCACTGAACCGGTTGCAGTGAATCGGTTGTTCGTTGGTCAGTCGACGTGCGGCCCGGTGGAACCGGAGCGGGGCCGTCGCAGAAACCACAAGGCAAGTCCGGCGCTGAAAATCAACACGCTGGTGGATTGGCCCGGGGTAAACACGCCGGCCGTCGGGGCGCTTTGGAAACCGTAATCGCCGCGAAAATATTCGGTGAAAGACCGAATTCCCGAATAGGCCATTAGGTAGAGGGCGAAGAGTTGTCCACGGCCATGCGGGCGTCGGGATTGCCAAACGATGAGACCTCCGCACAGCAGGAGGTTGAGAGCGGCCTCGTACAGTTGAGAGGGGTGCACCCAGACGCCACCGGTGGCATGATCGGCCGGGAAGCGAATGCCCCATGGCAGGACACACGCCCGCCCAAAGCAGCAGCCGTTGAGCAGGCAGGCCAAGCGTCCAAAGAAGTGTCCCAGGGCCAGACCGATGGCCAGGCAGTCCGCCGTGGCCCACAGCGGTAGCCCCTTGCGGCGAATTCCGATAGCACCGGCGATCGTGGCTCCGATCAGACCTCCATAGAAAACGAGTCCCCCTTTCCAAATGGCGATCACCTCAACGAGGGGTTGACCGGCAAAATCCCGTTGCCAATAGCTGAGGACGTAGAGGATGCGTGCGCCGATCAGGCCGCCCACGAGCAGCCAGGGGAACACGATGTCTTGGATGGCCTGAGGATCTAGGCCCATGGCTCGTCCCCGACGACTGGCAATCCAGGAGCCGGCAAGAAAACCAAGGGCCACCAGTAAGCCAAAGGAGTGAAGCCGAAAGCTGCCGAGTTCGAAGAGGATCGGTTTCAATGGAGGGAAGCTCTTGAGGGGCTGGACTCAGCGCGCCGAGGGCTGGAGTGGCCAGGCGACTAGTTCGCGACTATCCCGGGTGTAGAGGACACCGTGGGCGTAGGCCGGATGGCTGAAGGTCTTACCGCAGGCCTGAAAGCGGGCGAGTTCCGTATACCGAGTGGGGCTGGCCTCGAGCAGGATGACTTCGCCGGTATCGTTGAGCACCAGCAGTCGGGAACCCGAAGCCAGGGTCGAGGCGTATTGGTTGAAGCCAGTTTGTCGCCACTGAATTGCTCCGGTGGAGGCATCGACGCAGACGAAATCTTTGTCGGGGCCATGACCGTAAAGGTGTCGTCCCACGAGAACGGGCGTGGACAAGTTGATCTTGAGGTCCGCATTGAGCCAGGACTGCCTGGCTCGGACTTTCAATCCATCAGCCTCGATAACGACCCGTCGCAGTCCGGTGGTGTAGCTGGCAAACACGAGGCCGTCGCCGTCGAGCACCGGTGTGAGCACATTGCGGTTGGCTCCGGTCTTGAAGGGGACTCGCCATAAGGCGTCTCCGGAGGCAGCCTCCAATCCCAACAATCCCTCGCAGGTCACGCCGATCACCTGGTGGTGATTGCCCAGGGTTGCGGTGATGAGTGAGGCGTAGCTGGTCAGGTCGTTCTGGGATTTCCAGAGGAGTCGGCCCTTCAGTTTGTCGAAGGCGGCGATGCTCGCCCCGTTCGTCGAGCCGATTTGGATGAAGATTTGATCGCCCGAGATAGCTGCCGATCCGGAATTGCCCCGTCGGTTTGCGGCTCCTGGGCCACCCGAGCGGTCCTTCACCCAGAACATTCCGTAGTCGCGAAAATGGAACCCCCACTGCTTCTTGCCGTCGTCCAGAGAAAGACAGGCGAACTCACCAAAGCAGCTCTGCACGTAAATTCGGCGACCATCGATGAGCGGCGTGCATCGAGGGCCTGGTTCAAATTCATCGGAGTACTGCTCGGCGAAGGGCTGAGACCACAATTCCCGACCGGTCGCGGCATCGAGGCAATGGGCGGTTTCCTGACCGCTCGAATCATCCAGAAAAACTAAGTGCTGGCCCGACACGATGACCCCGGAATAACCGTGACCAATGGACTTGCGCCAAAGCGGCTTGGGGACGGAATCGAGACGCGCAGGCAAGGGATCGGCGGCATGACCATCACGATTCCGACCTCGCCACCCGGGCCAGTCGTGGGTCTGAGTTTCAGCGGCGTGTGTCGGTGAGCCAAGGAGGATAGCGGCCCCGAGAGCGGTGCCTATTCGGGCGAGAAGAGTCCGCCGACAGAACGAAGCGGTGGCCATTAGGGGAGCAGGAATCACCAGGAGCCTTCGGAGAGGCGGCTGATAATGTTGCGTGCGAGGTTTTCGGCCAGCAGCGGGGCAGCTTGACGCTCGGCGGAACCCAAGTCCGCCGTATTGCGGATGGTTGTCCGTCCGATGACTTCCTGATCGAGCAACACCTTGCCGCTACCCACCTCGATCGCTTTGACGTGGGCCGTGAGGATGACGTCATAGTCGCGGGTGGCGATGATGTCATTCCGCTGGAAGGTCAGGGGATTGCGCTGGAATTTTTGAAGTGCGGTGGTGATGACAATGTCGCCGTCGTCCTGGGTGGCTAAGCGAAAGGTGCCGTCGACATGGATTTGTGCGCGGAGGGCGTGGCTGACCGTGTCGGCCAAGCGGGGTTCGTCGGTCCCGTTGGCGACGTGGCCGACGCGAATGGCTCGAACGCCTGCCGATTGTCCATTGCTGGGGCCCAGTGAGTAACCACCACAGCCGACCACGAGTCCCAAGGTCACGACGAGCAAGGAGACCACTGTCGACCAGCGGGTGGGGTTGGCAGCGGTGCTCATTGGGATTTTTTTGGGGTCTTGGCGGCGGGTGCGTTGGTCGCGTTGACGCGCTCACGCTGCAATTGGCGGGCATCCACTTCGGACCACCGCCGCACTTGTTTCTGGGCCTTGGGCTTGAGGAATTCGATCCGTTCGCGAGCCTGGGCCGCAAACGTGGAGTTCGGGTCCATCAAGAGTCTTCAGTGAGGCGACGATCTTCGTGGCCTCCTCGGACCGTTGGTCGTCGGGATAGAGCGCCTTGAAGTCATTGAGGAAGTTGATGGCGTTGCCTGCGATGGACTGGTCGTACTCAGCGCGTCGGGCCAGGCGGTTCCAGGCGATGCCCGCGGCATACATGGCGTCGGCTCCCACCTTGGGGCGATCGTAGTACTTGTCGGCGGCCCGTTCGTAGGCGCGCACCGCCAGGCGGAAGTCCTTCTGTTTCTCCCGGGCGGCACCGATGTTCATCAACGCCTTGGGTCCGATTTCGCTATAGGGGCCATTCTTGTTGACCTGATCAAATAGCTTGGCCGTGCGGTCCATCGACGGAAAGAAAGGGATGTAGCCCCACAGTTTGAACCACTGTCCGCCCAGGTAGCGATTGGCGATCTCGAATTGGCGTTGTTGGATCTCTGAGTAGTTGTCCAACTTGGGATATTTGGTCAGTGCCTTCTGGTACTCCTTGAAGGCGCGCTCATCCATCTTCCGGGCTTCGTAGCAGCGGCCGATCAGGTACTGGGCGCGGCCGGAGGAATCCGACAGCGGCCAAGTCTTGGTGGTGTGCTTGGCGGCCTTGAGGGCCAGTCGGTACTGGCCGGCGTCAAAGGCCTCTTGAGCGACGACCAATTGGTCTTTGGCCCGTTTGCGTTGCCAGGCCGCCCCGGCGCCCACGGCTTCGTAGGTCCAGCCCTCACCGGGTCGATAGATCAAGGGCGCGGGGCAATTCATTACCCCGATCCATAGACAAGTCATCACCAGCAACAGACGCATGGAAAATCGGCTCACGGCTGCTGAGGCTAAGTAAGCCCGCGCAGGGGTCAACGGTGGAACTCTGAGTGAGGGGCGGGACCGGACTGCATGACCCAGGGCCTTCTCTCCCTCTGAGGGGACTTTAATTTGCAATCCGTGGGGGTAGGTTGGGTTGTTTTCAGCCGAGGTTTTCTCGGCAGGAATGGATCCTCGCTGGTCATCGGGTCCGGGATGGGCATGCTCGTCAGTATCCCATGAGATACCTGTCGATCCTCCTAATTTGGACGAGCATGGCCGTTTGGGCAGTCGAACCGCATTGGGCGTATGCGCCACTGCGTTCGCCCCGGGTTCCCGAGGCCGAGGCCGAGGTTTTCCAGCCGGTGGATACGTTTATCCGGGCGCAATGGAAGGCGCGGGGCCTGAAGCCCTCCCCGGAAGCCGATCGGTCGACGCTTTTACGGCGGATTTACTGGGATTTAATCGGTCTGCCCCCGTCGCCCAGCGACTATCAGCGATTCTTGGCGGACACATCGCCGCAGGCCTACGAGCGGGAGATCGATCGGCTGCTGGCGTCGCCCCGCTACGGGGAACGCTGGGCTCGCCACTGGATGGACGTGGTTCATTTTGCAGAGACCCACGGCCACGATCAGGACCGCATTCGCGAACAGGCTTGGCCGTACCGGGATTATTTGATCGAGGCATTCAATTCCGATCGGCCTTATGGACGCTTCGTCGAGGAGCAGGTCGCTGGAGATGTGCTGTATCCCGATCGGCCTGAGGCGACCGTCGCTTTGGGCATGATCGCCGCGGGTCCCTGGGATGAGAGTTCCCTGCGCGACATTCGCGAGGACACGCTCGATCGCCAATTAGGTCGATACGTGGATCGTGATGATATGATCAGCACGGTCCTCTCGGTGTTTAATAGTGCCACGGTTCATTGCGCCCGATGCCATGACCACAAGTTTGATCCCATTCCGCAGTCGGATTATTACGCCCTGCAGGCGGTGTTCTCCGGCGTCGAACGCGCGAACCGGGTATTTGATCGGGACCCGTCGGTGCATGTTCGGCGGCAGCGTTGGATGCACCAGCAACGCCAGGTGGAGCGGGGTGACGCAGACTTGCTGGAATCACCCCAAGTTCGCGACGAGGTTCGGCAGTGGTCGGACCAGCGCCGTGTGCGACCTGCAGTCTGGGCGACCTGGGAGGCTCAGACGTTTGTTTCGGCAGGCAAGGCCACGCTCCAACGGCAATCGGACGGCTCGTATCGGGTCAGCGGAACTCGGCCCGAACAAGATGTTTACACCCTGACGCGGTCCGCCGACGGGCGTCCGGTGAGTGCGATTCAGTTGGAACTTTTGCCGGACGATTCATTGCCCCATCGAGGTCCGGGTCGGAATGAGCAAAATGGGAATCTTCACCTGAGCGAAATCGAATTGTGGGTCTTTTCTTTGGGAGCTACCGAACCCCGGCGGATCCGTTGGGCTCGAGCCACGTCCAGTTTCGACCAAGACGGATGGACCGCGGCTCATGCCATCGATGGCCAGGAAAAGACGGCCTGGGGCATTCATCCCAAGGAGGGGCAACCGCACCGCGCGGTCTTTGAGTTGGCCGAACCGCTTCAGTCCCGCCCTGGAGACCAACTGAGCCTGATCTTGCGCCAGGCTCATGGAGAGTCGCATGTGATCGGCCGATTCCGTGTCTCGATGACCGATGCTCCGGGTCCGGCCAGTCGAGTGGTGCCGGCTCAGATCGACTCAATCCTCGAGCACTCGCCCAAGGAGTGGACTCGGGATCAACAGCGGTTGGTGGCGGCCTTCGTTTTACGGGAGCGTCTTCGGGAGCAATTGGCTGCGTTGCCGGAGCCGTCGAAGGTTTATGCCGCCGCAAGTAATTTTGAACCCGACGGGGGACTCAAACCGTCCTTGCGGCCCCGGACGATCCACCGCCTGAACCGAGGCGAAATTACCCAGCCCCGCGAAGAGGTGGGTCCGGGGACCTTGTCGTGCATCGCGGGACTTCCCTCTCGGTTTGCGTTATCAGAGGGATCCGAGGAAGGGGATCGGCGCGCAGCGCTGGCCCGTTGGCTGTCCCATCGAGACAATCCGTTAACCTGGCGCTCCATCGTCAATCGGGTCTGGCTCCACCATTTCGGACGCGGTTTGGTGAATACTCCCAACGACTTTGGTCGCATGGGCGCCGAGCCGTCCCACCCCGAGTTGCTCGACTGGTTGGCCGTATGGTTTCGAGATGAGGCCCACGGTTCCTTCAAGTCGTTGCACCGCTTGCTCTTGACCAGCGCAACCTACCGTCAGAGCAGCCAGAAGGGCGCAGTGGTCACAGATGTCGCGGCAGTCTCAGATGGGGAGAATCAGTGGCTCAGCCGGATGAATCGGACTCGGTTGGATGCCGAATGTGTGCGGGACGGGATGCTGCTCATCAGTGGGCGACTGGACTTGAGGATGGGCGGGCCGGGTGACCGTCAATTCGACTTGAAGCCGGGTATTCATGTGACACCCCGGGTGGACTACACGCGATTCGATTCGGATGCGCCTGAGGGTCGGCGACGCAGCGTGCACCGCTTTTTGTTCCGGACGCTGCCCGATCCCTGGATGGAAGCTCTGGACTGTCCGGCGGGTGATCAACTGGTGCCCGCTCGGGACAACTCGGTGACCCTTCAGCAGGCGCTGGCCTTGTGGAATCACGACTTTTCCATTCGTCAGGCGGAGCACTGGGCCCGGGCTCTGGAGGCCCGTGGCAAAGAAATCGGGGGCGGAGGCGAGATTCCTTGGGAGGAGGCCGTTGCCTGGGTTTGGGGTCGCCCACCCACGCCCTCTGAGAGGGAGTCGCTGACTGGCTATGCGCAACAGCACGGTTTGGCCAACGCCTGCCGGCTGCTCTTCAACAGCAACGAGTTTTTGTTCCTGCCATGAACACCACTGGATTGAATCAGGGCCCCGGGGTTTCTCGGCGCGACTTTGTTAGTCGGTTAGGGGCTGGTTTTGGAAGTGTTGCTTTGGGTCAACTCTTGGCCAGCGACAACGCTTCCCGCCTAGATCCTCAAGCCGTGGGGCACCGTCCGCACCACCGGCCCCGAGCCAAGCGAGTGATCCAATTGTTCATGAATGGCGGGGCCAGCCAGATGGACCTCTTCGATCACAAACCGGAGTTGTTCCGTCGGGCGGGCCAACCCTTCGATCCTGGTTCTAGTGTACGGATCGAGGCCCCGACGAGTGAACCAGGTAAGGTGCTCAAACCGCCGTTCCCTTTGCGGCAGCACGGCCAGAGTGGGCGCTGGGTCAGCGACCTAATGCCGAACTTGGCCCGATGCGTCGATGACATGGCCTTCCTGATGGCCATGCAGTCCCGGACCAATGTCCACGGTCCGGCCAGTTATCTGATGAACACCGGGTCTTTGTTGCCCGGATTCCCCGCCTTCGGGGCCTGGGTTGGCTATGCCCTGGGCAGCGAGGCTGACAACCTTCCGGGCTTCGTGGTGCTGCCAGACACTAAAGGGCTTCCGTATAATCAGCGGGGCAATTTCTCGGCGGGATTTCTGCCCGTAGCGCATCAGGGAACCCTCATCCATGCCGGCAACCCGTCCCCGATGGCTTACCTGAGGCCGCCCGCCTCCGCCCTGGGCGTCACGCCGGAGGCCAGTCGCGAAGGGTTGACCTTGCTCCAGCAGTGGAATCGCCGGCACCTCGAAGCCAATGATTCCGACCCGCGTTTGGAAGCCCGAATCCAAGCCTACGAGTTGGCTGCCCGCATGCAATTGAGTGCGCCGGAGGCCTTTGATTTGAGCGTGGAAAGTCCGGCCACTCGCCGGCTTTATGGTATGGATCGCCCTGAATCTGAGGAGTTTGGTCGACGCTGCCTGATGGCCCGCCGGTTGGTGGAGCGCGGGGTTCGCTTCGTCCAAGTTTGGAGCGGTGCCGGCGGGCCCACGGGCAATTGGGACAACCATGCCAATATGGCTAAGGAACTCCCGCCCATGTGCGCGGCGACAGATCTTCCGATTGCCGGACTTCTTCAGGACCTCAGATCCTGCGGGCTGCTCGAAGACACCTTGGTCTTGTGGAACACGGAATTTGGTCGGATGCCGTTTGCCCAAAGCAGCGAAGGTCGGGATCACAATGGTGGAACCTTCGTCGGTTGGATGGCTGGGGCGGGGGTGCGCCCCGGAGTGTCGTATGGCCAAAGCGATGAGTGGTCTTGGAAGGCGGCCCGTGACATCACCACCACCTATGATTTCCATGCCACGGCGTTGCACTTGTTGGGTTTGAACCACGAGCGACTGAATGTTCTTCACCAGGGGGCTAATCGGCGTTTGACCGATGTCCACGGAGAGGTGATTCGCGCGGTGTTGGCCTGAATCGGGCCTGTCAAAGAGCGGGGGAGGAATCGCAACGGATCGGGTCGCAGTTGCGTTTGACCGATCCCCGTTGAAGATCAGAGCCATGAAGACCCAGTGGATTGCTCTTTCTTCGGCGGCGCTGTTGGCCGTGATCTTGGTGTCGGCCGGGGGGTGTCAGGTGATTCGGGCCGGATATGAAACCGCTCCGTACCGGGTGCTGGAGTCCGATGGAGCGTTCCAGATTCGGGAGTACCCTACGATGCAATGGGTGGAGACCACCATGGGGTCGGGAATGGGCAATTCGGACGGGAGTTTTGGTCGTTTGTTCGGATTTATCACCGGGCGTAATCAGTCCCAGCAAAAAATCGCCATGACCACACCGGTCTACATGGCCGGGTCTCCGACTGCCGACCCGGCGTCCCAACGGGTGATGGCCTTCGTCATGCCCAAGGAGATGGCGGCGACCTCCGTGCCTGTGCCGAGTGATGGGGCATTGCGCCGACGGGAGTTTTCGGCCGGCCGGTTTGCTGTTTATCGGTTCCGCGGAAGCCGGTCTTCAGAGCGTGAAGTGGCAGCACTGGGTGAATTGCAGGCATGGTTGGCAGGTCGAGGCACTTCGGTTGCCGATGCTGCGCCGGTGTATGGATATTTCGACCCGCCGTGGACTCCCTCGGTGCTCCGCCGGAATGAGGTGATGTTGAGGATCTTAGATTCCCCCGTTCGGTGAATTGAGCTCACTCAAAAAAAAGTTTTTGAAAACTTTGAGCAATCGGCGCGTTCCTGCGTCGGAGTAGGTGGTTGAGGACTATCCGCTAAGGGTTGGCAAAGGAAGCGTGCTGACGGCGGGGCGCGGGTAGGGGTTGGGTGTTTGCCTCGTCGTGGTTATAGCGCCTAGAGTGAAGGCGTAATTGCTTCCGTCACTTGGGGGTCGGCTCAAAAGGCCGGCCCCCGTCCGTTTTTAGACAGATCCATTCGGTCGATCAGGAATTTTCAATAGGAATGCCGATCGGGTGAGAGGAGCGATAGGTCGAAGCGAGGCCGGGCTCCAGTGAGCGTATCGGCGATGAGTTGGCCCGTGATCGGAGCCAGACTAATACCCATCATGCCGTGTCCGGTGGCCAGGGAGAGATTGGCGAGCCGTTTCGTTCGACCGATATACGGGAGGCCATCCGGAGGCACTGGGCGCAGGCCAAACCAGGGTTCGATACCCTCAAAATCGCTTTCCTCGAATCGCGGGAAATACTTCGGGATCGACTTAATAATGCCCCGGACCCGGACCGGGTTGATGGTGTCGTTGAGACCTCCAATTTCCATAGTTCCACCAAAGCGGAGGGTGTCGCCCATGGGAGTGATGGCCACCCGGGCTTCGGTGAAAATGGAGCAAAGGTTCGGCAATTCCCGGGGGTTTCGGAGGGTCAGGCTGTAGCCCTTGCCCGCCTGGATGGGCAAGTTGAGTCCGAGTTGAGCGGTTGTTTGGGGCGACCACGACCCACCGCACAGCACGAACTCATCGGCTTCCAGAGCTTCGCCGTCGACCCAGGCAGCTCGAACCCGACCGTCTTCGGTTTGCCAGCCGCGCACTTCGGCCTTCCAACGGAACTGGCCCCCGAGGCGTTCGAGTTCGTGTTGCAAGCCGGCCATGAAGCGGTCGGGGCTCAGGTGACAGTCCTGCGGGAAGTGGACCGATCCAGCCACAGTCATCGTGATGGCCGGGTCCAGAGCCGCAGTTTGCCGGGCATCGAGTACATCGGCTGGGATGCCCAAAGCGCGTGCTTGGGCCGCGGTATGGGCTTCCTCGTCGAGGGCGTGCTGGCTGCGGCAGAGCATGAGCAGGCCTTTTTTCACGAGGCCGAAGTCGAGTTGGGGCAGGGCCGCTAGTTCTTCGAACGCCGCCCGGCTGGCCAGGCTGATGTCCCGCAGCAGCGGCGCGGCCTTCTGGACCCGCTCGGCCGTGCTGGCCCGCCAGAAGCGCCATCCCCACTCGAAGAGTTGCGCATCGAAGCGGGGACGAATGTAGAAGGGGGATTCCGGATTCCACATCCACTTGAGCCCCAAGGCCACCATGCCTGG
>JAPLUH010000249.1 GCA_026397675.1 Verrucomicrobiota bacterium | reverse complement strand
CGGTAACCCTCTTCCCGCAGTGCTTTGCAGGCCTGGGTTCCCGAATAATCGAATTCACAGGCCTGTCCGATGATGATCGGGCCCGCGCCAATGATGAGGACGGAGTGGATGTCGGTGCGCTTCGGCATGGTCAGAAAATCTGGCGGATGAAACACGGTCCTTGCTCGGCCGGCGACGGAAATCTCTCGGCGTCTCCGGCTCGTGGGTGGGTCGAGCGCAGCTCACAGGCCGCACTTTTGCAGCATCGCTTGAATGGCTTCTGGGGTGGACTCCAGTTGGGCGGCACCGGTTAGCAAATCGGCGGTTTCCACCCCGTACCAATGGCGTTTTTTGGGGTCGCACAACCCGGCGATGTTGATGGGTGCCACCGTTTCAGATACCCGGGCGATCCAGTCAGCGGTGGGTTGGCGACCGGCCTCAGCAAGGAGGGACTGGACGGCAGGACCCAGTCGCGGGTGGCTTCGCAGCAGGAATCCCGGGGCGAGGTGGGGCTTGTTTAACCGGAGGGCCGTTTCGGAGAAGCTGGCGCTGGCAAAATAAAGCATGGTGAGCGCTTCGAACGCAGCGGGCTTGCCCAGCACCCGATAGGCCCCACCAATGAGCCTGGCTGTAGCATCGAGGTCGGCCAGCGTGTCGGTCTCATACTGGGTTAAAGCGCCTTCTGGCCAACCGGCCTCCAATGCTCGTGCCAGTCGATCGATCCCCAGGAGCGACAACACGAAGCCCGTGGAAAAGAGTGGGTCCACGAACCCAGCAGCCATAGGCAATTGTGCCCATCGAGGCCCGACGCATCGGGCGGTTCGGAAGGCCAGAGGCTCGGCGCACACCCACGGGCGGAGGAGTTCAGCGGGGGCGAACTGGCGCCCGATGGAGGGAAACCGGTCAAGGAAAAGACGCCAGGCTTTGGCCGGCTCGACGGTGCGGGGTTGGTAGCGATTCGCCACTTCTGCAAAACCGGCGCTGGTGACCCCGTTATTTAAGTGCAACACCCACATCCAGCCGCCCTCGAAGGTGTGGTGTAGGGCGGCATCATCCGGAGGAAAGGGAGCACCGCTGAAAACAGGGTTGTCCTGGGCCCAGGAACCCACCCCGGTAAAATGCGAAAATTGCGCCCGAGTTCGAGGAAAGTCTTCGAATTGAGCTTCTGGCAGACCCAAGGCCTGATGCAGGTAGCCCCGAGGGCCGCTGGCATCGACCAAGAAACCGGCGCGTGCCTGGAAGGCCTTTCCGTGACGTGTCCCCGCCATTTGAATGCCGTCGGCTTCAATATCGCAGACGGTGAGTGTGGTTTCGTCGTGGTATTCCACGCCGAGCCGAATGGCCTCCTCGACCAAGAAGGCGTCGAAATCGGGTCGATACCAATGGGTGTCGGCCACGAAGTCGTTGGGGCTGGCCGCCACGAGCAGTTGATCAGAACGCTCGTTGCAGGCTTCCCAGGGTTTTCCAGGTGAGTGATGGAAGTAGCTGAAGCCGCGTTTGATTCCGCAACCCAGGTGCGGGTGGGTGGCCTGCCAGGTGCCCCATTGGGAAAGAGGTCGCAGGCGAGGCAGGTCGTAGCGGTCGGCGAGAATCTCCAGCCACAAATTAGCCAAGGGTGTGGAGGATTCGCCGATAGCGAAACGTGGGTGCCGTCCGCGTTCGATCATCAGCACAGAGAGACCGAGGCGTCGTGCGATCATGGCCAGAAGCGTTCCGGCAAACCCGGAACCGACGATGGCGAGGTCGAAGTCGGCAGACACGGATCAGACGGTAAGGGTTGGGTGTCGGGTGGCCAGCCTGGAACTTCGCCGTCGAGAAAGGGAGAGGGTTTGCTTGAGATTAAATCCCTCACCCTTTTCCCCACTACTCCACTCTCGACGTTCTGCGGGCTCCCGGTACGGTCGGGTTCGTCATGTTTAACGACGCCCCGTCGGGGCCTGCGCCCCTCGGCGCACCCAAGAAAGTGAATCTCCGCAGGCCGGATGTTATGCAGGAGGTCTCGGCCCAGGTGGTGGCCCATTACCGTAGCGAGTTAGTAGAACGACTCCGGGCCAACGGCGGCGCGTTTTCCTATGGTGGCCTGACCATCCGTTTGGCTAAGGAGTTTGGTTTCTGCTACGGCGTCGAGCGTGCCATTGATCTGGCCTACGCGGCCCGCAAGGTGTTCCCCGAACCGACCCGCATCTTCTTGTTGGGGGAGATTATTCATAATCCGGAGGTAAATGATCAAATTCGGGGCATGGGCATTGTCAGTATTTCGCCGAAGCCCAGTGACGAGGAGTTGTCCGGCCTACGACTCAATGCCGACGACGTGGTCATTATCCCAGCGTTTGGCACCGAGGTGTCCACCCGCCACCGCATCGAGAGTTTCGGATGTCAGACGGTGGACACGACCTGCGGTGACGTCATGACGGTCTGGAAGCGGGTGCGCCAGTACAGCAAAGAGGCGGTGACGAGTATTATCCACGGCAAGGCCAAGCACGAGGAGACCAAAGCGACAACCTCCCAGGCCACCGCCTACGGGTCTGGGCATTATCTGGTGGTGTTCGACCTCGCCGAGACGGATTACGTTTGCAATTACATCCTTCACGGTGGTGACCGGAATGAGTTTCTGAACCGTTTCAAGGGGGCCTATTCTCCGGGCTTTGATCCGGATCTTCATTTGGTGGCCGTGGGCGTTGCCAATCAGACCACCATGCTGCGTGGCGAGACGGAAGAGGTTCAGAAGCGTTTCCAGCAGGCCATGCAACAGAAGCATGGTTCCGGAAAGGTGGCCGAGCACTTCCGTTTCTTTGATACGATTTGCGGCGCGACTCAAGACCGCCAAGACGCCTTGGAAAAGATGCTTCGCGAACCCATCGATCTCTTAATCGTGGTCGGCGGGTACAATTCCTCAAACACCTCCCATTTGGCAGAAATGGGCGAGAAGGTGCTCCCGACTTACTTCATTAAGAATGCGGCCATGATGGGTTCTCCGGCGCTCATTCGGCACTGGAATCAGCACATTACCGCCGAGGTGACCACCGCCGATTGGTACCGAACCGAAGGGGCTCTGACCGTCGGTATCACCGCAGGTGCGAGTTGCCCCAACAACCTGATTGAGGACACCATCAAGCGATTGTTTGACTTCCGAGGGGTGAACATCCTTGAGGTGCTTCAACCGGAGAATTCGCAACGATGAAGAGCCTTGTTTTCAAGTTTTCAGCGGTGTGTTTATTTGAGAAAGTCGGACTTTCAGCTTGCCTGAAAGCCCGGTACTTCCTATAGCGACCTACGTCTCCTGAAGCAGCGAGTTGGTTTGATCGTACGCATGATGCATTTTCAATCGGAGGCGGTACTTTGAGCCGCCCGTTTTCACGCCCGCAGCCGGGTCAGCCGCAGCACCGGATCAACGGAAAGATTCGAGCCCGCGAGGTTCGTGTCATTGGCATTGATGGACAGCAGGTCGGGATCATGGATCTGGCTGCTGCCATTAACTTGGCCCGACAGAGTACTGTCGACTTGGTCGAGATTGCCGCGACCGCCGTTCCTCCGGTGTGCCGCATTGTTGACTACGGAAAGTTCAAATACGAACTGTCCAAGAAAGAACGCGACAGCAAGAAGCATCAGGCCGTCAATCTGGTGAAAGAGGTTCAGTTGTCTCCTCGTATCGATCCCCATGACTTGGGAATCAAGAGGGAGCACACGATTGGCTTCCTTTGCGAAGACATGAAGGTCAAGGCGACCTTGCGATTCCGCGGCCGTGAAATGGCGCACACGGAAGTCGGCAAGGAGGTTATGAACAAGTTCCTGGAGCAGTTGGCTCCCTGGGGACATCCCGATTTTCCGCCGAAGCTGGTGGGTAAGGCCATCAACGTGATGATTAGCCCCCTTCCTAAGAACAAGCGGGCCAAGAATCCTAAGGAGGCTGATTTGGAGCCGCCCATTAAGGAAACAGACAAGCCGGCCTCCAATGGCAAACCGGAACCGGTGAGGGTAGCGACCGATGCGGCCTCGCAGTCCGACTCCTTCGGGCAGAACCCGTTTTCGAGTTTGTCGGTTCCGACAGAAGGCTAAACCTTGTGGATGGAATCTTGGGTTAAGAACTCAAGTTTCCTCCCGTGTTTGGAGCTTCGCTCGTTTTGGGGGGCTTTGGTTTGTGATGCGCGTGTTGGTAATGCCTGCGCGCAGATCACGCCGGCTGAAACCATGGGTCGTTTTCTTGCCATCTCTGCCATGTCTGAGAACCGGGTCATCGGAGACTCGGGGCGTATTCCTTGGCACCTTCCTTCTGACTTTCGTTGGTTTCGGCAGATGACTTCAGGAGGGATTTTGCTGATGGGTCGGAAGACCTTCGAGTCCATCGGAAAACCATTGCCGGGGCGTCAGACGATTGTTCTGACTCGAAGCGCTGCCCCCATCCCGGGAGTGCGGACAGCCTCGGAAGTGGAACCCTTGCTGGAAGAACTTCGGAGCGACCCTCGTTCGGTCTGGGTTTGCGGTGGCAGCGAGATATATCGATTGCTGCTGCCCCGATGCAGTGACCTTTTCCTGACTCGTGTGCCGGTCACCGTGACTGGCGACGCGGTCTTCCCTCCGTTCGAGTCCGAGTTTGTCTGGATTGCCGAGGTGCTCCGCACATCGGAGTTCCGCGTCGAGCACTGGGTCCACCGATCCACACTCATCGCCGCTCGCTCCCCAGAGGCTTTGCCTGTCCACGGATCGATTTGCTAAGCGATCGCCAGACCAGTGGCGGTTGTCAGTGACGGTGTGAAAACCGATGAAACCGGCCGGTTTGAAAATCACTGATCCCAGAAACTCAACGGATCATCGATCCGGTCTTAGTTTGTCGGTTGCCCGAAGGAATTCTTAGCAAGTCTGGTGGGCCCCGGACGCGTTCGGCCTCATCTGGAAGAAGGAAGAAACGCTGGACCTCATTGGGAAAGAAAACGAATCCGAGGATCCGGCAAAACCGCGGATTTCAAACCGGCCACTTTCCGTGGATTCTGGAACGTTGCTGAGAGGCGGTCTCACGACGGGAGACCCAGTTCCTCCCAGAATCCGCTTCAGAAGACTTACGCCTCTCAGTTAACTGGCTGGATGGCTTGGAGGGAGGCGATGAACTGCTTCATGGCCGGTGATAACACCTTGGACTTCTTGTGAATGAGTCCAATGGGTCGGTCGAGTTCGATGTCGACGAAGGGCATGGCCACCAGGGTGTTCTTTGAAACTTCTTGGGCAACGGTTCCGGCCGGGACAATGCTCACCCCAGCGCCGATTTCCACCGCCCGCTTCACGGTTTCGATGTTATCGAACTCCATGACGTGCTTGATGGTGATTCCGTGTGCCTTCAGTTCAAGGTCAATGGCTTTCCGTGTGGGGATATCGGGCTCGAAACCGATAAACTTTTGCCCTTCGAGGTGTGAGAATTTTAGCCCCTTGGACTTAGTAAAAGCATGTCCGGGCGCGCAGATGAGGACCATCTTTTCGGGCTTAAGGGCGAGGGTTTCCAGCTTGGATTCCTTCTGCGGGTAGGCCACCAGACCGATGTCGACCACGTTGCCCAGAACATCATCATAGACCTGGTTTGCTCGCTGATATTCGACGTGGACCTTCACCGACGGGTGCAGCTTGAGGAAGCGCTTCACGTAGGGCTGAAGATCATGCAAGCCAATGCTGTAGATGGCTGCGATGCGGATGGTACCTGAGATGACGTTCCGCATTTCCTGGAGGCTGTTCACCAACCCCTCGTAAGTCAGGATGATCTGTTTGCCGTGTTCGTAGAGCATCTCGCCCTCGCGGGTCAGTCGGAACTTCTTCTTGCTGCGCTCGATGAGGAGAGTTTTGAGCTGCCGTTCCAAGGAGGTGATTTGCTGGCTGACCGCACTCTGAGTGATGTTGTTGATCAGTGCCGCCTTGGTGAACGATTCCGTCTCGGCGAGGTCGCAGAAAACTTTGAAGGACTCGATTTGCACGGCGGGAAGATACTGCGAACTGGCCGTCTGCCATCAGGATTTTTCCGAGAAAAGGGAGTAAAAAGGGGTCGGTCCCACCTATTTACACAGAAGGGGCCACTTTATCATTTTTCACAAACCTGCTATTTGGGACTTCCATCCTCGTGCGCGAATTCCGCAACCGCCCGAGCAGACACTCGGCATGGAGCTCGCTGTATTTTCAATTGGGCTGATGCTCGGCGGCAAAACGGATTAAGAATGGCGTGAGGTTGGCAAGGGAATGTGGTTTTATGGGGCGTGGCTAAGCCGGATTGCTTTGAACTGCACGATGGGTCGATTGTGAACATCCTCTATGAGGATCGTGGGGTGCTGGCCATCGATAAGCCGGCCGGCTGGATGCTGGGGCCAGATGACGGTGACCATGTCGACCGTAGTCTTCACCGGGCTTTGGTTGATTCCATCGAGGCAGGAGATTGGTGGGCTCGATCCCGGAACCTGAAGTTCCTACGCTTTGTGCACCGTTTGGATGCGCCGACCACCGGGGTGCTGCTGTTCTCCAAGAGCCAAGGTGCCATGCCTGCGTTGTCGCGGGTGTTCGCTGAGCGGACTGTTAAAAAGGCCTACCTGGCGGTGACCGACGGCGTTCCACGATTGGGCGAATGGGTGTGCCAAGAGCCGCTGGGGCCCGATCCGACGGAGCACGGCAAGCACCGGGTCGATCATGGTCCTGAAGGCAAGCCGGCTGAGACGGGCTTCCGGGTGCTGGGCGCTCGCGAAGGTAGGGCGCTGGTGTTGGCGTTGCCGATCACAGGACGGACTCATCAGATCCGCCTGCACTTGGCGCATGCTGGATGCCCGGTCGCTGGCGATATTCTCTACGGCCGTAAGGACTTCCACGGACTGGCGCTGCGTGCCTTCCGTTTGGAATACCCCGACCCCTTCCTGCACCGACAGACGCTCATCATCGCGCCGACGGAGGGGTTCTGCCGCCGCTATGGTTATGATCCGCTCTTGGTGCCGGAAGACTTTAGGAATCGTCCGCGTCGGACCGTGATCGCATCTGAGGCTCGCTTGGAAAAATCAGGAGGTCCGGTCCGCTCCAAGGCTCACCCTCAGGGAAAGTCGGCCACCGCTCCGAGTCAGACGAACCGGGTGGTCAAAGATCCGGCTCAGCGACCCGCTGGTGAGCGATCGACCGATGGGTCCCGAGGCCAGCACAGTGCCGCCCCGAAGCAGTAGGGCGTGGCTGAAGATCGGGGTGATTTCTTCCACGTGGTGGGTCACGAGGACCAGCGTCGGGGCATTGGGCCTGAGTGAAAGCCGGTTTAGAAATTCTAGGAACAGCTCTCGGGCCACAGGGTCTAACCCGGTGCATGGCTCATCGAGAATTAGGAGTCGGGCGTCCGACATCATGGCCCGTGCGATGAGCACCCGTTGTCGTTCGCCCTGGGACAAGACCGCCCACGGGCGCTTGGCGAGGTGGCCGATCTCCACCGACTCCATCAACTCACGCGCCTTCAGTGCATCAGTCCGCTTGGGCGTTCCCCAGTAGTCGATGATTGCGTAGCGCCCGCTGACCACCGTGTCGAGGGCGGGCTCAGTGTCGTTCATCATCTGCCGCACCGACGAGCTGACGATCCCCAGCTTCATCCGAAGCTCTCGCCAGTCGGCTTGGCCGTACTGTTCACCGAGCAGAGCGATGTCACCGGTGGTGGGCATCAGGTAACCCGCCAGCGCCGACAACAAACTAGTCTTACCCGAGCCATTGCCTCCCAGAAGCGCCCAATGCTCGCCGGGCATCACCCGCCACGACAAGTCGGTCAGGATGGGGACGCGGTCGCGGAGGATGGTCAGGTTCGTGATGTCGAGGACCGGTGAGGAACTCATTGAGCTCGAGAGACTCAGGAATTGGCCTGCAAAAGGGAAGCAGCGGGGTGCCCCGAATGCTCCCCTGAATTCGGGGGATCAGCGCCCAATGCCGGGAGCGGGTGAGGCAGATCCGATCCGGTGGAGCGCCCAGGCCGCGTGTTCGGCAATGAGGGGCTCGGGATCTTGGGCCGCCTGCGTCAAGGCCGGGATCGCCCGAGGGTCTCCGACATTGCCCAGGGCGACGCACACATTGCGCAGCAGCCCGCGCCGCTTGGTCCGCAGGAGAGGCGTGCCCGCGAAGCGCGACTTGAACGTCGCTTCGTCGAGGGACAGCAGTTCAAGCAAATCGGGTTGGGTCAGATCGGCTCGATGGTGTTCGCGCAAGATCGCTCCGGCGCGCGCAAAGCGGTTCCAAGGACAGGCGGCCAGGCAATCGTCGCAGCCGAAGATGCGTGTGCCGATCGCGGGGCGCAGGTCTTCGGGAATGGAACCCCGATGCTCGATGGTGAGGTACGAAATACACCGCCGGGCATCCAGCGTGAAGGGCGCGGGCAGGGCCCCGGTCGGGCAAGCGCTCAGGCAGCGGGTGCAGGACCCGCAGTGGTTGTGCTCGGGCGCATCGGGTTCCAGATCGGCCGTCGTCAGGATCTCCGCTAAGAGGAACCAATTGCCCAGACTCCGGGAGATCAGGTTGGTGTGCTTTCCGACAAAGCCGATGCCCGCGCGTTGGGCCAGATCGCGCTCCAGGATGGGCCCCGTGTCGACATACCAGAGCGATCGCTGCGACACGCGGGCCGCAGCATCTAGGAATTCGGTGAGAGCTTGCAGGGGCGGCTTCAGCAGGTCGTGGTAATCGGGATGCTGCGCGTATCGGGCCACGATGCCCTGCGGTCCGGAGTCAGGGCCTGTGGTCGAGCCGTGGCCTGGATTAGATTCGTATTCGGCTCCGAAGCCGGAGCCTGGATCGTGCTCCTCAGCACGCGGGCCGTCCACGGGTCCCCGATGATAACTCACCGCCAGGGTCACCACGCTGCGGATGCCCGGCAGCACCCGGGCCAAATCCGCCCGCTTCTCCGGAGCCTTGGCCAGCCAGGCCATTTCGGCATGACGCCCCTCGACCAACGCCCGCTCGAAGTCCGGGGCGGAGGCCGGTGGTTCGGCCGTGGTCACCCGGCAGGCATCGAAGCCGAGCTCAATGGCCTTCTGTACGAGGGCGGCCTTGAGCTCGGCCTTGGGCGTGGCCCCTGAGCTCATTGACCCAGCATGCGGCGCAGCACGTTGTGGGTGATTTGCTGCACGCGGGGATCGGGCCCCTTGGGCTCGGTGTACACCTTGGGGTGCAAGTAGCCCGGCGGCTCGGCGAGGCCGTCGGCCCACCAGCAAGTGGCGGCGTTGAAGACGATATTCGTCTTGGGTCCCGGATACGTCGTGGCGGTGTAAACGCCGCCGTTGGGCTTGCCTGGGGCGTCTTGCGTGGGGCCGGTGGCTACGATTTCGAGGCCCTTAATCGGCGCCGGATCTCCGTGCCATTCCCAGCCGATGAGTCCGGGGATGCGATCACCCTCGTTCATGCGGGTGTCGCGGTAAATCCAATGGTCGGGCCGCGTGCAAATCCAGTCGGCCCCACCGGTGACCGGCCCGGTGCTGTGGGCGCCGACCAATTCGTTGGCGTAGGGCCGCTCGTGTTTAAGCGAACTCATGGACACGAACTCACGGGTGCCTCCCGGCGGGCCGTACACACCCACCCGCTCAAAGGACCGCAGCTTGGGGTCGCCCTCAAGGATGCGTCCGCAGACGGCATTGCCCGAGAAGAAGCCCACGCTCACGCCAGCCAGAATCGCCGCCTCGACGTTGCGGTACATCTGGATCGTCCAGTACTCGTCATGGCCGACGCTCAGGAAGCCATCGGCGCGCAACAGACCCGCGCGGTCTAAATGCGTGTCGGCATTCGAGATGTAGCTCACGTCATAGCCGTGGGCTTCGAGCCAGTACACGAAGGGGTATTCCCACAGGAAGAACTCACCTGAACCGATGGAGAGCGGTTGGTCGACGATCTGGCAGTACTTGCCATAAGGCCGGTTGAAGCCCACGCGTACGCCGCCGCCCCAGTACCACTCGCTCTTTCCATCGTCATAGAGGGAGAATTGCGAGGGCCAGCGGTTGTAGGCCTGCCAGGTGTTGTCAGAGCACTGGAACAAGTAGCTCGCCTCGCGTTGGTCGCGGACGATAAAGATGATATAGCTCTGAATGCCCTCCGTGAGTTCGGTGAGCTTGGCCAAGTAGACGCCGCTGACCCACTCCTCGGGGATCAGCAGTTGGGCACAGGGTTCCCACTGGCAGAGACGTTCCCGCTTCGAACCCACTTCGGGATCGGGCTGCACGCGACCTTTGAACGGGCCCATGTGGCGCATGAATCGCCCGGCCTTCCCGCCGTAGAAGCCCATCCGGTAAATATCGATGGTGAAGTCCGACACCGGATTGGTGCTGACGTGGAAGGTGAGGTACTGGCCCGCGCTAACGCTAGTCCGCGAGGCGTAGCCCTCGATCGCCGGGCTCCGGTAGCGGGTCGTCGGATCGATCCGAGTCTTGGTCAGCATCCAATCTCGGGTGCCCGGGTTGAGGTTCTCGAGCCGAATTTTGTTGGGCCCGCGGTCATGGGCCAACGGGGCTGCCACTCCATTCAGAGCGAGCGATCCCGCTGCCCCGGCCAACGCTTTCACGGCCGCCCGACGGGAGACAGGGTTCGTGTTCATCATCTGCTCCAGAGCCTACCCCCCACCATCGCCCGATGCACTTGGAGAGTTTTGTACTGCCTCTGGGAATTTTAGCGAAAAGCACCCGAAGCCGGGACTTCGGACGCGTTGAGAGCGGAGAACCGAGGCTGGAATCGGGAGCAAATCGTCCTTGGGGACAGCGTCGGGAGTTGGGGCGTGTGCGGTTAATCTAGGGCTGCCACCTACGGATCGTCGCCGGTGGGTCTGTATGGAGGCGCAGCGCGGACGGAAAAAGCTGAGGCGGCAGCCGTCGGGTAAAGAAGTCGGCGTCGAATCAACATATTACAGCACGTGAAAGAAGGGCGAAAACCCGAAAACTCCATGAAAGAATTCACCCTCACCGAGCGAAGACTGATGTAGCGATCCGAGCGCGCTCACTCACTGCCTTGTGCTCACTCTGCTAAAACCGATGCAAACGCTCAAAATCGATTGACGCGATTTAGATTTTTAAATATTTAATTAACTAACGCACCAATTTTTCACTGTCGATCTCAAGGCCTCCAAGGAACCATCGCCATGCCCCTCGCTGCCACCCACAGAAATTTCAAACGGAACGCCTCCTCGGCGACGGGCGCGAGCCACAACTCCGTACACGCCTCGCAGCGCGGGCGGGGCGGAGTGGGGCGGAGTGGGGCATGCAGCGGTCCGGAAGTGCATCATGGGACACAGTGGTCTCGGTCCGCCCTCCGTGGTTCTATTGAAAATAGCGGGAAACCAAAATAACGAGGCTATTATACAAAAATCCTGAGTCAAATAATTCAGACTAAAAGTGTTTATCAGTCCTAAGATCTTCCGATCAAAAAATCAGCGATCAAAATAATTCATCAAAGAAGACCGTAAAAACTCACATTAAATAAAATAGAGGCAATGAAAAATATTAATTCAAATTATATCAGGAAACAGTTTGGTCCCGCGCCGGTTTTCTTGATCGCCGCATCGATTATTATGGCGACCAGCTCAGTTTCTCCGTTACATAGCCAAGGAAAGTCTCTACTCTCAGGCGCACTTTATTTTGGGAATGAAGCGTTGACAGATAATGTTTTATTAACAAGGAAGTTTTCGTCTTACAACAGGTTATACCAACGGAAATATGCGAACTCAGTATATAACCATGTTTGTTCAATTACGAGTGAAGTTAACGCCTACAATAGCGAAACAATTTATACGCATACACGAACTGTGAATAAAGTAGTAAATGGGCGCATTGTTTACATAGATAAATCGAATGCCACGTTTTGGCCAACATCGGGAGTTGGCGCACAACCTACAAATGAATCAAGTCTTCAAGATGAAGAAAAACATAGTATTCCAAAAGAGGTTCCTCTCGAAGTTCGGTTATCTACGTGTCAAATAGCTCCAGATTGGTCAGAGACAATTAGAACATCTTTCGGATATAGAATTAAATGGAAATATACTGATAAGCCAATGTTGTATTGGAGGAGTAGCAGGCATTTTCAGATGACCCTTTCAAACTGGAGAAATCTACAAATTTCTTGCGATGAATTCTTCAAAGGAAATGGTGCTGTTTTTTCTACAAAATCAGAGATCTCAAAAGATACCGATGTTGGGGGCGAAATCACGGCGCAATCATACATGTCTCTGTTTGGTCTTGTGAATATAGATGCACACGATACAGGCGATGTTGCGTTTGAGGCAATCAACAAACGACCATGAAATGGTGACAACAATTGCGCTTTTACGGATTCACCTTGGTAAGGACTCATAAACAGGGAAGCTATTATATTTTAAAAATAGCCGCGACATGAATGTTTCTATAATAGTTGATTCGCTTTTGAGTCTGTTATGAAAAAACTGAAATTAGGCTCATTGATGATCGTGGGAATTGTAGGATTGGTTCTGTATTTCTCAGTAAGAGGTTTACTAACCTATTCTAAAAATCGTACTATGGAAGCTA
>JAPLUH010000328.1 GCA_026397675.1 Verrucomicrobiota bacterium | reverse complement strand
GTATCGTCCGGCGGCCATGGATCAGTTGGCTACTCTTGGCGCGCAAATCGGAGTGCCCGTCTTCGTGATGAAGGGCGAGACCGACGTGATTAAGATCGCTCGGGAGGCCCTCGAATACGCGGCGGGTCACCAGTGCAACACAGTCATTTTTGACACCGCAGGGCGTCTTCAAATCGACGAAAACTTAGTCCAGGAATTGGTGCGTCTGCGCGATTTGATCAAACCGGCCGAAACCCTGTTGGTGCTCGATGCAGCCACCGGCCAAGAGGCCGTCAGCGTGGCCACCCATTTCGACAAGGCTCTTAATATCACGGGTGCCATTCTGAGTAAGCTCGATGGTGACGCCCGCGGTGGTGCGGCTCTGTCCTTCCGACACGTGGTGGGCAAGCCCATCAAGTTTCATCCCGAGCGCATGGCCCAGCGCATCCTGGGCATGGGCGATGTCGTCACACTGGTCGAGAAGGCGATCGATCGGATCGATGCCTCCAAGGCGATGGATCTCGAGGAGAAGATGCGCAAGGGTCAGTTCACCTTGGATGACTTCCTCATGCAGCTCCGCGAGATGAAGAAGCTTGGGCCGCTTCAGGACATCGTCGGCCTGCTTCCGGGTGGTTCGGAGATGCTCAAGAACACGGATCTCTCCAAGAGTGAAAAGGACTTTAAGCGCATGGAGGGCATCTTGTGCGGCATGACGTGTCAGGAGCGTGGTTCTCCCCAAATTCTCAACGCCCGTCGCCGTCAGCGTATTGCCAAGGGATCGGGGGTCACGGTCACCGAGGTCAACAACCTGCTCAAGCGCTTCGATGAGATGCGGGACATGATGCGCAAGATGGGCAAGTTCCAGAAGATGATGACCAAGATGGGCGGGGCCGGCGGACTCATGGGCAAGATGCCCTTTGGGCGCTGAGGTTTGCTAAGGCCCGTTCCGCATTCGGCGTCAGCCGACCGATGCGGTTTCCTGGAAGAGGTTCGAAACGGCCGACCAGACGGCCTCTTCGACGCATTCTAACGATCCGCCGGCATCGACGTGTCGCCAGCGATCAGGCTCCGCGTGGAATGCCTCTCGGAAGCCTTGGGCCACCCGGGCGAAGAAGGCTTCCTGCTCGTCGTCGAAGCGGTCGGAGGGCTCGCTCGTTGCCTGCGCGGCCTTGCGTCCGGCCAAACGGGTTCGGGCAATTTCCGGGGCCACATCGAGCCAGAGTGTTCGATCCGGTCGCAGTCCTCCCACGGCCAGTTGGATCACCGACCGGACGGCTGCTAGGTCGAGTCCGCGTCCAAACCCTTGATAGGCGACGGTTGAGTCGTAGAAGCGGTCGCAAAGTACGATTTGGCCCGACTGCAGCGCCGGAAGGATTCGCTGGCGCACCAATTCGGCGCGGCTCGCGTTCATGAGCAGCAATTCGGTTTCGGCAGACATGCCTCGACCGTCCGGATCGTGCTTGAGCAAGTGGCGAATCTTTTCACCCAGCGGTGTTCCACCGGGTTCCCGGAGTTCCAGAACGGTTCGTCCTTGGCGGCGCAGGCGTTCAGCCAAGCGGGTAATTTGCGTGGACTTCCCGGCGGCCTCGCCGCCCTCGAGTGTAATAAATCGACCCGGCAGGCTCACGGTTGGGCGGCCTTGGCCGGAGTGGTGGCGCGCCCCGTCTTGAAGGCGGCGCTGTCGAGGTGATCGGCCAGCGAGGCCATTTGGTCCTCATCCAAAATACCCCCCTGCTTGAGATCGAAGGCGGGCATTAGGCTGTTGGGTTTGCCGTTGCGAATCCACTGCATCCAGAAGGCCCGGTCGGTGGGGTGCTTTAGCTCCCGGAGCGTGGGCACCATGGTGGCTTTGTTCTCGGCGTCATGGCAGATGCCGCAGGCGGTGGCGTAGAGCTCTGCGCCCTTCTTGCCCACGGTGGGGGCCACGTGGCAAGACGCGCACTCGCCCCGGAAGACGGCCTGTCGGTCCGCGGCAGCCACGGCCAAATTGCGTTGCCGGTCGGCCGACCGCATGCGACCCGGATCTGCCGGGGCAATATGAACCTTTACGTTTAAGAGAATGGATCCCACATCGGTCGAGACCGTCACCGTCTTCACGATGGTTCCCACTTTGCCTACCAGATTCATGGTCCCTGAGATCTCGCCGCCCTTGCCGGGCTGGATGAGCCATGGTGTCTCGGGCAGACGAGCTACGGTGCAGCCGCAACTCGTCTTGGTGCCGGTGACAGTGACGGCGTTGGTCCAGACGTTGGTGAGAGCAAAACGAAAATCGACGGATTGTTCACCATCCTTGGCGTGGATCTCACGGGTCTGGGTGTCCCAAGCGAGGGCCTGAGGGTATTGGATCCGTGACACCGCGGGAACTGTGTCACCCGGC
>JAPLUH010000342.1:21303-21879 GCA_026397675.1 Verrucomicrobiota bacterium | reverse complement strand
GTAGGGGACGATCAGAGCGCGTTGCCAGTTTTGACCTCGATCACATCGTGCGGCGCGCTTTCGCGTAGGCCGGATGTCGTAATGCGGGTGTAGCGAGCGTTGGCACGGAGTTGTGTCAGGTTTGCGGCTCCTAGGTAGCCCATGCCGCTTTGGAGGCCTCCGGCGAGTTGGGCGAGAACGGTATCGGCGGGTGCGGATACCTCCTTGAGTGCCTCGATGCCTTCGGCTGCGGATTTGCGGTTGATGTCCTTGCCGTGCCCGTAGCGGGCCGCGCTGCCTGCCTTCATGGCGGCGTGGCTGCCCATGCCGCGGTATTGTTTATAGAATTTCCCGTTGATTTCCATGATCTGGCCTGGAGCCTCGGGGCAGCCTGCTAAGAGGCTGCCGCAGATGACCGCGTGCGAGAGGGTGAGGGCTTTCACGATGTCGCCGGATTTGGTGATACCTCCATCGGCTAGTATTGTTACTCCGCAACTTTCGGCGGCCTTCGAACAAACGTAGAGCGCGGTGAGTTGGGGAATGCCCACGCCCGCGACGACGCGTGTGGTGCAAATGGAGCCGGGTCCTTGTCCAATC
>JAPLUH010000342.1:0-21298 GCA_026397675.1 Verrucomicrobiota bacterium | reverse complement strand
GGGTCCTTGTCCAATCTTGATAGTATTCGCGCCGCACTCTGCCAGAAACTGAACGCCCCCGCCGCTCGTCACATTTCCGGCGATGATTGGCAAAGAGGCAAACTCCGAACGAATGGCCTTCACCGCCTCGCCAACTCCACGCGTGTGTCCGTGTGCTGTCGAGACCGCCACGGCATCCAAGCCTCGTTCAACCATGGCGCCCACATGGGCGAGGAGGGAATCCTTGTCGAGTGCGCCATCAGGAAGCCTCGGTGGGCTGATTGCCGCACCGCAGATGAGGCGGAATTTGGCGTCCCGCGCTGGTTTTGTTTGGAGGGAACGCTCCTGCGAAATCCGCTCGATATCGCTCAAGGTGAAGAGACCCTTCAGGTGGTCGTCCTTGTCCACAACGAGAAGTTTGTGGATGCCGATATTGTCGGTAAAAAACCGGTCGGCCCGCGCAATCGGATCGCCGCCGAGTTCGTCTTCCCGAATTGTCAGAACCGAGGGCCTCTTGACCATCGCCTCGCCCACAACCCGTGATGCGAAGCGCGCGCGAACGCAGTGCCCAGGCAGGAGACCAAGCAGACGCCCAGATTCATCGACAACGGGAAATGTGCTAAAGGTGAATTTTTTCTCTTCGATGAGATTCAAAACATCGCCGATTTTTTGATCTGGATGGACTTTGATAGGTTCGCGAATCAACCCGTGGACATGGTTTTTGACCCGGGAAACCTCGGAGAGTTGCTGCTTGGGCGGCATGTTGTAATGGATCAATCCAAGGCCGCCATGGAGCGCAAGGGCGATCGCCATACGGGATTCGGTGACCGTATCCATATCGGCTGAGACTACGGGCAAGTGCAGGTTCAAGCCATCGGCAAGCCGAGTATCGTAGTTCGCATCCTTTGGTAGAATCTCGCTGTAGAGCGTGGCCAGCGAAACATCGTCGTAGGTGAGGGCCGATCCCTCGCAGCCAAGGAAGAAGTCGTCGGCCGCTTTGTAGAAAAGACTATCCCAATCTCCGGCGCCGCGCGCCCCGTGTGATATAGATTTCATGCTTCATACTCTGGAATGCCGATTTTTGAGGCAAGCCGATTTTCCAAGTGGGAAAAAATGTGACACACAGAGCCCTTTACTCGACCGCTCCAAAAAAATACCACTCACGCATGCCAAATTCCCGAATCAAAGTCGGACTCGTTCAAAACGCCTGCTCGATCGATGTCGAAGCCAACATCGCTGCCGCCATCCGTGGCGTGCGCGAGGCTGCCGCGAAGGGTGCGAACATCGTCTGCCTTCAGGAACTTTTCCAATCGGTCTACTTCTGCCAGATCGAAGACCACAAATACTTCGACCTCGCCGAGCCAGTCCCGGGTCCTGCGACCGGGATTTTTCAAGAACTCGCGAAGGAACTTGGGGTGGTGATTGTCGCCTCGCTCTTCGAACGGCGCGCGCCTGGCCTTTACCACAATACCGCCGCCATCATTGATGCCGACGGAGCATTTCTCGGAAAATACCGGAAGATGCACATCCCGGACGATCCCCTCTTCTACGAAAAATTCTATTTCACCCCGGGGGATACCGGTTTCCGAACTTGGGACACCCGCTTCGGCCGCATCGGCGTGCTCATTTGCTGGGACCAATGGTACCCCGAGGCGGCGCGACTGACGGCGATGAGCGGGGCTGAGATTCTCTTCTATCCCACCGCGATCGGTTGGCACCCTTCCGAGAAGGCCGAATACGGCGTTCATCAGCATGGTGCCTGGGAGACGATCCAACGCTCCCATGCGATCGCCAACGGCTGCTACGTGGCCGCCGTGAACCGAATCGGTTTGGAACGCCCCATTGGTGGCGATGGGCTCGAATTCTGGGGGCAAAGCTTTGTCGCAGGCACCAGCGGCCAATTGCTGGGCAAGGCCTCGGTCGACCGGCCTGAGAATTTGTTGGTTTCCGTGGACCTAGCAAAGGTGGACGTCACTCGGACGCACTGGCCCTTCCTACGCGACCGCCGCATCGATGCCTATGGCGACCTCACACGACGCTACCGGGACTAGCTACGAGCGCCCGGGTGCGCTGAGCGGGCGCTGTTTGGTGATTATCGGAGGGACTCGAGGCCTCGGTTGGTCTGCAGCTCAGGCATGCCTCCGCGAGGGCGCCCGGTTGGTCGTGGTGGGGCTCGACCCCATCCCGGAGGTCCCACAGCCCAAGGACGTGCACGATCGGCTGGAAGTAATTTTAGCTGACGCCCGGGACGCCGGGGTGGCTGATCATGCCATCGAACGGTGTGCACAACGGTACGGCCAGTTTGACGCGCTGTACCACGTCGCTGGAGGCAGTGGACGGGCCTGGGGCGATGGACCCTTACACACCATTCCTTTAGAGGGTTGGCAGCAAACCTTTGAATTGAATCTAACGACAGCATTCCTCTCCAACGGCGCGGCGATCCGCTGGTTCCTTCGGGAGAATCAACCGGGGTGCATCCTGAACTGCGGATCGGTATTAGCCAACTCCCCTTCCCCCAACTTGTTCGGCACTGCAGCTTATGCGACTGCCAAGTCTGCTCTAGTAGGCCTGACCCAAGCCACGGCGGCCACCTATGCTCCGCACAATATCCGTGTGAACCTCTTGGCTCCGGGACTCACCGCAACCCCTATGTCCCTGCGGGCCCAATCCAACCCCGTCATCCAGGAGTTCATCAGCCGCAAGCAACCTCTGGACGGCGGTCGCATGGCTCGTCCGGACGATCTCGATGCGGCGGTCATTTGGCTCCTCTCCGAAGGCAGCCGCTTCGTCACGGGTCAGGTCATTGCCGTGGACGGCGGCTGGTCGGTTTCTGACGCAGTTCCATCGCAAGGACTCTCGCCCCAATCAGGTTCAGCACCCCTGGCTTCATGAATTCAACCTCAGAAACTGAGCCCTATTTCTTGGGTATTGACCTCGGTGGGTCCTGCATTAAGTCGGTGGTCGTGAACGCCAGCGGCAAGACCCTGGAGCACGAATCCATGCCCTTTGAAGATCGGGCGATGGAATGGGCGAACCGGATCCGAGATCGAGTGAATGAACTTCGCGTTCGTCGGGGCGAAGCGACGGCCGTAGGGCTTTCGGCACCAGGGCTGGCCGCCCGGGATGGCCGATGCATCCTCCACATGCCCGGGCGTTTGCATGGATTAGAGGGATTAGATTGGCAGCGATTTCTCACCGTTCCAACCCCGGTTCCCGTGCTCAACGACGCTCACGCAGCCCTCTTGGGAGAAGCTTGGTTGGGAGCGGCCCAAGGGTTGGAGAACGTGTTCATGCTCACCTTGGGAACCGGGGTCGGTGGGGCGGCCATCGTCGATGGGCGCCTGCTCCGTGGGAATTTGGGACGCGCCGGGCACTTGGGACATATCACCCTTGATTCTCGAGCCCAAAACGACGACGTCGGAACACCCGGATCTCTGGAAATGGCCATCGGCAACAAATCCCTGATCGGGCGAAGCCATGGGTGCTACACCTCCACCGAAACCTTGGTTCAAAACGTCCGAGCGGGCGATCCCAAGGCAGTGGCTCTCTGGCAAGAGTCGGTACGGGGATTGGCGGTGGGCATCAACTCACTCATCAACGTATTGGACCCCGAAGCGGTCATTCTAGGGGGCGGAATCGCTCAGGCGGGCCCTGACCTATTTGACCGACTTTCCGCAATCCTGGAGGGGCATGAATGGCGTCCAAAAGGGGCCCGCGTGCGCCTTCTGCCAGCCGCCTTGAGCGAATTAGCCGGGGCCTACGGCGCGGCGCGTCAGGCCATTCTGTCTCGAAAACATTGTTGACCACCGAGGTCTAGGTCACAGGCCTTGTCGGCACAGAAATCAGCAACCGCTCTTCCAGAGGAAACAGACCAACCTTACGGTTCCGAGGCTGTTGTAGCCGGCCCCGTTAGAGGAATGAACTCTGTTGGGCACTCTAAAAGAAAAAACCCACCTTGGTTGCCCAAGGTGGGTTTGAATAAACAATCTAAAAATTACTTGCGACGGCGCAAGAGGAGCGCTGCGGCACCGAGAGCGCCGAGAGCGATCGTGGTCGGCTCAGGAACGACGGAACCACCAGCAGCCAAGTTGAAGGTCTTCAAGCCTTCCATGCCGCCGGGGATCGCCAAAGGATCAGCCGGGATGGCATAGGTGAAGGTCTCGGAGAGACCGGTTCCGGCAGTCTTGGACAGAGCCTGAGCGGCGCCGACACCGTTGATGGCGGAATCCCACACAGCGACACGCAAGGTGACGGTGCTACCCGGAGCGAAACCCGTGAGGGTCGCAATGGCGCCCGGACCGCCGGTGGCGGCGGGGTTCCAGCTACCAGGATAGGTGGTCGTGGAAGCGCGGAACGGGGACGGAGCGAAGGAGCTGGTCAGCGTGCTAGCGGAGGCACCGTACCAGACCTGAGCAACGAAGCTGGTGCCCGTCAAGGGCTTGCCAGACGCGTCATTGACCAAAGCCAAGCCGCGGTTGTTGAGGTTGATCTGTCCTTGACCGAAGGCCGAAACAGCCAGCGCCGAGGCGACAACGAGGTAAGCGAACTTATTCATGGTATATTCTGTTAAAAACGATTAGTTGACAGAGAAGTTCCGAGCGTAGGTGCGAGCAGTACCCTTGAGGAAGAAGCCCTCGCCGACCTTGACGGTCGGAGCGGAAGGAGCCCAGGCACCGTCAACGTATTCCTTGGCGGCGAAGCCGGAACCGGTCCACTGATAAACCACATCACCTTCGGCGGCGGTCAAACCACCAGCAGCGGCGTCGGCCAGACCACCAGCCAAGGGCACGGGGACGGTCAGGAGGTTGTAACCAGCGGCCAAAGCCTTGCTGTTGGCCAAGCTCACTTCACCGATCAAGGTGATCGTGGTGGCGGCCGGGACGTTGATGAAGAAACCTTCACCCGGGGCCAAGGTCATGGCCGGAGCGTCCCAAGCGCCGTCAACGAAGGCGTTGGCGACGTACTTGCCGCCGGTGAACTTATAGACAGCAGTGCCATCCGGAACGTTCAACACGGTGCCGATGGCGTTATTGCCGTTGTTCAACTGGTTGCCGATCAGGTTGTAACCCTTGGCGAGGCTCAGTCGGACATATCCAACGATGTTCTGGCTGGTCACCTGGGCGGAGCCAGAGACTGCACCGACAGCCGCGACGAAGGCGGCCAGGAGGAGCGATTTGGTGTTCATTGTGGTTTGATTTGTTCCGTGTGTGGGGAAGTTCTGTCAGGGCCTCAAGCGAGCGTCAACGGATTTTTCAGAAAAAAACCAGACTGTCTTTCGGCCGCTGTGGCGGTGTTGGCCAAGAGCATGGCGATGGTCATCGGACCCACCCCGCCTGGATTGGGGGTAATCCATAGGCACTTGGGTTGCACTTCACCAAAAGCAACGTCACCAACCAGGCGTGTTCCGCTCTTGCTGGAGGGATCGCTGAGACGATTAACCCCCACGTCGATGACCACAGCCCCTTCGCGAACCATGTCGGCTCGGAGAAATTCCGGGACCCCCATTGCAGCGATGATCACATCGGCCCGGCGACAGTGGGCAGCGATATCGCGCGTGGCGCTGTGGCACAGCGTGACCGTGCAATTGGCCCGCGATGACTTCTGGATCAGGATGGCCGCCATGGGCTTGCCTACGATGTTGCCACGCCCCAGAACCACCACCTCAGCCCCGTTTAGCGGCACGCGGCTGCGCACCAGCAATTCGTGAACGCCCGCAGGCGTGCAGGGAAGAAACCCGCCCACGTCACCCAGCATGAGCCGACCCACGTTCACAGGATGAAAGCCATCCACATCTTTTTCGGGCAAGACCGCCGAGTAGATCACAGCCGCATCGATATGCCTAGGCAGCGGAGCCTGAACTAAGATGCCGTGGCAGCGCGGATCGGCATTGAGGCGAGCGATGAGCACCAACAATTCGGCCTGGGTCGTTGTCTCGGGAAGAACCGTGGTGTGGGAGAGAACCCCCAACTCCCGCGCCTTCTTTTCCTTCATGCCCACATACACTTGGGAGGCGGGGTCTTCCCCGACTCGAACAAAAGCCAACCCGGGTTGGATGCCCTGATGTGTGAGAGCTGAGACACGAACCAATGTCTCCTGGTGGATGTCGGCAGCGATGGCTCGACCGTCTATGAGATTGTTCATGGGGATTTGTTAGGCCGATATTAGGCCGCGATCAGACCGAGGCCGCAATCAGACCTGAGCAAAGTTGAGGCTGCTCAACGGGCCAAAACTTCTTCGATGGATTGCACGCGCAAGAGCACCTGGGTTCGGTTGCGAGGATCCACGTATTCCTCGGCGACCACTTGAACCGTCTTACCGCGAAACCCAGCAATGGGAGTCTTAGGGTCCTGACCCACCAAGAAACCCAGCATCCCCTCACCTGCCTGCGGGCTGCGCAGTTGGTAATAGGACGGCGATTGGGGCTCCAGGCTTCGGACCACCTTGCCCACCCGGGTCACGATGCGAACCTTTTCAGGAGAATATTGGATCGACGACTGAGCGACACCACCAGCCCGATCCCCAGAAGTCGCCTCGGATGCCCTGGGGCTCAGCGAGATCGGATCAACCACGGCCACTGAAACCGGAGCCGGAGCTGACGGAATGGCAAGGGATGTTGGCGGCGTTGGCAATGCCGGTACCGGAGCCGCAGAAATCGCGGAGGGCTTCGATCGGGTCGGATTGGGAAGGGCCGGCGAAACCGGATCGCCAGCAACCGGATCGCCATCTGCCGGGAGAATCCCTCCGGTCTTGACCGCCGCGAGCTTGGCCGCCGGAGCGCCTGAGACTTCGACGAACTGGGCACCCACGTAGGCCGACAGGCCCGCGGGCGGTTCTACTTGCAGCCAGCCGTCTGATTCACGGATCTCAGTCAGGGCCGCCCCTTTCTTGAGCACGCCCAACTCACCGTAATTGCGTCCGGGACCCACCCGCAACCGGGCCTCAGGAGCTTTGACTTGATGCGAAGCCCGATCCACCAGTGGTCCGTAGACCCAGACGGCAACCTTGGCGGGTAAGGCGATGCGAATGAAACCGTCTTTGGTGCTCCCTTGGGTTTCCACCGTTTCTCCCCGCTTCATCCAGACGAGTACCTCGCCATCCAAGGAGGGTTGGGAGCGGATGTTGACCCGGTCGCCCCGGATCACAACCGTGTCCGCCAACGCAGGGATCGCGCAGGTCAGCGCTGCGAGGAGAAGGAATCGAGGACGAAGATCGAGGGACGAAAGGACCGAAACGGACGAACAATTCATGCGTTCGAAAGCAATGACCGGATTTCGGTCGGCGTCAATGCGCGCCACTTGCCCAGCGGTAATTCTCCTAGTTTGATAGGTCCGATCTGAGTCCGTCGCAGCTCAACGACCGTGTGCCCCAAGACCTCGAAGAGACGGCGAATTTCCCGATTCTTGCCTTGAGCCAACTCCAACTCCACGACGCTGTGAGAGTTGTTGGCATCCACCAATCGAATGCGTTCGGCTTTCAGCGTCTCACCCTCGTGCTCAACTCCCTGAGTGAAGCGGTTCAACTGCGAGGATTCCAATCGTCCCTCGACGACTGCCACATACTTCTTGTGCACGCCGTACCGCGGGTGGGTGAGTTTCAGCGAGAAATCGCCGTCGTTGGTGAGGAAAATGAGCCCCTGACTATCCCGGTCCAAACGCCCCACAGTGAACAGGTTGGACCATTCGGCAGGTAGAAGGTGGGAGACGACACGGCGCGTTTCCGGGTCGATCCGGGTACAAATGAAGCCAGGCGGCTTGTTCAGCGCGATGTAGAGCTTCTTGCGGGTCCGCACTGGCGCCCCCTCCACCGAGACCGCGTCATGAAGCGGGTCCACCTTGGACCCCAACTCAGTCACCACGCGTCCGTTGACCGTGACCACCCCGCGGATAATCAACTTTTCGGAGGCACGTCGCGAGGCGACACCGGCATCTGCAAGAAACTTCTGAAGTCGGACAGTGGACATGGGATGGGAGAAAATCGCGACGCCGATTGCGGGTTACCTGAATCACCCACAATCGGCGTCATTGGAGTTTGAGTCCGTAATTCTGGACGTTAGCCCGGCAAATCGGAGTCTGCGTTGGAGACGCAGAGCTTCTCCGACCGGGCAGTCCGCACGATTACTCGGGCGGACGAGTCTTGCGCAGACCGGTCACGCGATCGCCTTCCTTCCATTGGGAACGGCCCTTGAGAACGGCGACGCGCTCGAAGCGCTTGAGTACATTACGTTTGGCCCCGGTGGTCCCGGAGGCGCGTAGGCTGTTGTGCTGCGACATAAAATCGAATGTTCCGCTGACGACGATGAAAGCCCCTCGAATGGGCTAACCGCAACCAGCGAGCCCGTGGTTGTAGCGGGAGGCGCGGGAGATGCAAATCGGATTTTTCAGAGAAATCGCATTTACCTCCCGTCACCTTCCTTGTTTGCCCTCACTTTCGGCATGCATTCCCAGCCCTTCCAGAGAGATGGTGAACGCCATGCCGCTGGTGGCCCAATCAACCTTCCGACCCCTGATAGGGCTAGGCAACCCCCACCTGCAAACCCTCCTTCCGGCCGTCATACGCCACATACCTCCCCTGCCTTGGTTTCGGGAACGGTTGGAATTAGCGGATGGGGATTTCCTCGATTTGGATTGGCTCAATCCCGGGCAAGGCCGATTGCTTATTCTTTCTCACGGCCTGGAAGGACACTCCCGCCGCCCGTACGTCGCCGGCCTGGCGCGGGCCGCAGCCCGCCGAAATTGGTCGGTGCTGGCCTGGAACTTCCGAGGCTGCTCTGGGGAACTCAACCGCCTGCCGCGGTTTTACCACAGCGGGGCTTCCGAGGACCTCGCTGCGGTCGTGACCCACGCGGCACAGACCGGCCGATTTAAGTTGCTGGCACTCGCCGGATTCAGCCTCGGCGGTAATCTAACGCTCAAGTACCTGGGCGAACGCCACGCCTCAACGGTGCCTGTGGCCGCCGGAGTTGCCCTTTCCACCCCGTGCGACTTGGCGGCGGCATCGGCCGCGATGGAGACACTCCGGGTCTGGCCCTACATGTCCCGATTCCAGAGGGAAATCCTGCGCAAATGGAGCCTCAAAAAAGTGCAGTTTCCGGGGCTAATTCCGGAGATCAATCCCCGCTATCAGCGAACTTTTCGTCAGATCGACAACACCTTCACCGCGCCACTCCACGGGTTCGCCCATGCAGAAGCCTACTGGAAAGCGTGCTCGGCCAACGCCTTCCTACCGTCGATCCAAGTGCCCGCCCTCATCCTGAATGCAGCGGACGACCCGTTCCTGGCCCCCAGCTGTTTCCCGCACGAATTCGCCCGCCACAGCCCTTGGGTTCATTTGGAGGTTCCAAAGCACGGTGGTCATGTTGGGTTCATGGACCGCTGGGGATCCCGGCGCGATCTTTGGTCTGAGGTTCGGACTCTCGAGTTTCTGGAGCCGTTCTGCCCGATGTGAATCGGCCTCCATTCGGCGGTTGAACCGCGACGGGCCCCGCGATCGAGGGCTTGCCAATCCCTGTCCATCGTCCATCAACACGGTGTGCTTCACCGACTCGTCCTCGCGTTGTGCCTGTGGGTCTGCCCACTCCTGGCGGAAGACTGGCCCCGACTCCTGGGGCCACGGCTCAATGCGACCAGCTCCGAGAGCGGTCTGCTACCCCGCATCCCCAGCAATGGCCCGCCCGTGCGCTGGGACAAAGCCATCGGTACCGGATATGCGGCGCCGTCGATCGCCCAGGGGCGACTCTTTCTCTTTCACCGTCAGGGCAACCAAGAACTCACCGAGGCCTGGGACGCCCAAACGGGCACCCCAATTTGGAAGCACACGCAACCCAGCGCGTACCGCGACCCCTATGGCTACAACAACGGACCTCGTTGCACACCGCTCCTTCATGACAACCGGGTGTACACCTTCGGGGCTGAAGGACTCTTGAGCTGCCTCGAGGCCGAGACTGGTAAACAGCTCTGGCAGCGCAACACGGCCGCAGAATTCGAGATTCCCGGAGCCTTCTTCGGTGTCGGTAGCACCCCATTAATGGAGGGCGGGAAGCTGCTAGTCATGGTCGGCGGACAACCCAATGCCACGGTCATCGCGCTCGATCCGAAGACCGGGAAAACGCTCTGGGAATCAGTAGGCGAAAAAAATTGGACAGGCCAACCCATGCTCGGATGGCCCGGTGAGCGAACCGTTCAGTGGCGGCGCTGGGAAAAGACCGCCAGCTACGCCTCCCTGATCGCTTCAGAAATTCATGGGCGACGGGTGGTTCACGCCCTCACCCGACAGGGACTCACGGTGCTCGACCCCAACGACGGCCAAGTACTCTTCAGCCGTTGGTTCCGCGCTCGAGCCGATGATTCCGTCAATGCCATGACCCCCTTGGTGATCGGGAATGACGTACTTATCTCCAGCGCCTATTACCGATCCGGGTCGGTGCTGCTGCGCGGAGGCTCCGGGGCCACGAACTTCACCGAAGTCTGGTCCGGCCTGGGATTGGAGATGCACTGGAGTCAACCCATCCGAGTCGGGGCCCATCTTTATGGCTTCAGCGGACGCAACGAGCCCGACGCGGTCTTGCGCTGCATGGAGTACGAGACCGGCACGGTGGCATGGGAGCGCAGCGAACGCTGGCCACCCCACAGTGCCGAACAACCTCCGGTCTTCGGTCGCGGCTCCTTCATTCTGGCCGAGGGCCGACTCCTGGCTCTGGGCGAAGGTGGTTTGCTCGGACTTTTCCAACCAAACCCGGGACACTGTGAAGAACTCGGACGCTGGCAGGTCCCCTCGCTGCATTACCCTTGCTGGGCCGGATCCGTCCTTTCAGGCGGCCTCCTGTACCTACGCAGCGAAGACCGACTGGTCTGCCTAGACCTGCGCGCCACGGCCAAACCTTAAGTCTTGAGACCTTAAAGCGAATCGGTGATCGACCCCGACGGCGCGCCTGCCCTTTCCTCTCGCCCCATGGATCCGTGGCTATCCCTTGAAATTCGGACGCGACTCGACCTCGCGTTGGAGAGTCATCGTCACTGGACCGGTCGCGATCTGGTCCCAGAACTGCCCGCGATGGGCTCCCCCGATCGATACGAAGCCTTGTGGTCGATGCCCCGGGTGCTGGTCTCCCACGGCATCGAGGAGGACCCGGTTTTCTGGTACGGGAATCAAGCGGCCCTGAGCCTCTGGGAACTCGATTGGGAATCCTTCACGCGGACCCCTTCGCGCTACACAGCCGAAGCACCCCTTCGCGAGGAGCGCGCCGAACTGCTGGATCGGGTCACACGGGCCGGATTTATTGACGATTATGCTGGAATCCGTATTTCCAAGACTGGGAAACGTTTCCGCATCCGGCAGGCCGTGGTGTGGAACCTGCGCGACCGGCAAGGTACCTTCGCCGGCCAAGCCGCCTCGTTCACCCATTGGGAATTTCTACCATGAAGACCGCCGCCATCCTCGGAGCCTCCGCCGACCCCACCAAATTTGGACACAAGGCCGTCCTCGCCTACGCCCTTCAGGGCTACACGGTTTGGCCCGTGAACCCCAAGGAATCACACATCGCCGGCCACCCCGCCTATCGCGACATCGGCTCACTCCCAGGCCGCCCCGAGGTAATCAGCGCCTACTTGCCACCCCCTATTTTGCTCGGCGTTTTGCCCACCATCGCCCTAAGGGGCTGTGACGAACTCTGGCTTAATCCCGGCACCGATAGTCTGGAGGTCGTCGCAGAGGCTCAGCGCTTGGGTCTGCCGATTATCCGGGCCTGCAGCATTGTCGGACTCGGCCTATCCCCCGCCCAGTTGAATCATTCCGACCGGCACGAGTAAGTCGCTTCCCGCCGGAACGCGAAAACCCAGCCCAACACACTAGAGCTGGACTGCCGGCGCCGTTGAGGTTCACTCACCGGATGGCCTCCTTGACCCATGCGCTCATGACTGCCGCCGCCCTGGCTACCCTGCCTCTCTCCGCCGCCAAACACTTGCTCTACGTCGGCACCTACACCGGCCCGAAGAGCGAGGGTATTTACGCCTTCCGCTATGACGATGGGACTGGAACCGCCGAACCCCTCGGCCTAGCAGCCAAGTCCGCCAACCCGAGCTTCCTGGCAATCCATCCCAACGGGCGTTTTCTATATGCGGTCAATGAAACCGACCAATGGCAGGGCAAGCCCGGTGGGTCGGTCAGTGCCTTCGCCATCGACACCGCCACGGGCAAACTGCGTGAACTCAACCAGCAATCCACCGTGGGCAACAACCCGTGCCACCTGTCCGTGGACGCCACCGGAAATCACGTCCTAGTGGCCAATTATGGCGGTGGTAGCGTGTTATCTCTACCCATCCAACCCGATGGTGGCCTCACCCGACACACCTTCCTCTCGCAGCACACCGGCGGCAGCATGAACACGGCCCGACAGAAGGATCCGCACGCCCACTCGGTGAATCTTTCGCCGGACAACCGCTTCGCCTATGTCGCCGACCTGGGCACGGACCGCATCCACGCCTACGTGTTTGAATCGGCCCGAGGACTCACCGCTGCCAAGCCCCACCTCGACACCCGCTTGAAGCCGGGAAGCGGGCCCCGTCACTTCGCTTTCAGCCCCGACGGTCATCACGCCTACGTCATCAACGAGATGCTCTGCACGGTGACGGCTTTCCGGCACGAACCGGCTACGGGCAGACTCTCCGAAGTGGGATCGGTTCCTACGGTCCCGGCCGGAACAGACATGACCGGCATATCCACCGCGGAGGTGAGAGTCCACCCCTCCGGAAAATTTGTCTTCGGCTCAAACCGTGGCCACGATTCCATCGCCGTTTTTTCCCGAGACCTCACCACTGGGGCCCTGACCCCGGTGGAAGTCCGCAAGATCGGCGGGCAGACCCCCCGAAACTTCGTCATCGATCCCTCGGGCCATTTTCTCTTGGCCGCAGGACAAAGCTCGAACGACATCCGCTCGTTCCGCATCGATCCGACGACAGGCCAACTCACACCGACGGAGCAACACTGGGAGGTGGGTTCCCCGGTGTGTCTGCGGTTCGTGCCCCTGAAGTGACTTAAACTAGGCTAGCCCAGCGAGGGTCGGCCGATAGTTTGCGGACCAAGTCCTTGATCTTCTGGGACTCGGACTTGGAGGCCACCAAGGTGGCGTCATCGGTGAGGACCAGAATACTGTCCTTCACTCCGACGAGGGTAATGGGGGTGCGACCCCGGGTGCGACTATCGAAGACGATGTTGCGGGCCGCATCCACGTGCACCACGTCGCCGACGGCAGCATTGCCCTCGGCATCTTGCTTAAGGTGGCGGGCCAGCGCCGGCCAAGCCCCCAGGTCGTCCCAGTCGAAACGACCATCGGCTACGACCACATTCTGAGCTTTTTCCATCAAGGCGAAATCGACGCTTATCTTCGGAATCTCGGGGTATTCTTGGGCCAAGACTGTTTCAAGCCGCTTGGGCCCTTTGGCCGCCGCGGCAAGCCAACGCTGGCAGGCTTGGTGCATCTCCGGTTGGTGCTCGGACAACGCGTTGGTGAGGGTCACAAACGACCATACGAACATTCCGGCGTTCCATCGGTAATGCCCCGAAGCGAGGTATTCCTGAGCCTTTTCCAGGGAGGGCTTCTCCACGAACCGCTCGACCTTGAAGAAAGGGGTCTTGAGTGCCTTGCCCGCTGCGGGTGCCGGCAAGGCATTCCCGGAATGAATGTATCCGTAGCCGGTCTCCGGGCCGGTGGGCTGAATTCCGATGGTGACGATCACCTGCCCGCGCGAGGCTACTTCCAAGGCGTCCGACAGTACTTGGCGAAAACCCTTCTCGTCGTGGATGACGTGGTCGGCCGGCAATACAGCCATGACCGCGGTTGTGGAACGCGCCCCGACTACCGCCGCGCCCAACGTGACCGCGGCGCAGGTGTCGCGACCCACGGGTTCGCCGATAATATTTTCTTTGGGCAACTCCGGTAACTGCCTCCGAACTTCGGCCGCCTGAACGGCGTTGGTGATGATGAGAATGTTGGTCAACGGCACCAACGGTCGCACCCGATCCACGGCTTGCTGCAGAAAAGAACGCTCCCCCAAGAGGCGGATCAATTGCTTGGGTGTCTTCTCACGACTCACGGGCCAGAACCGCTCGCCTCGCCCACCAGCCATAATGATGACGAAACGGTCAGTCGAACCTCCGCGGACGACGGGCGCGGAGGACGCCGCGTTCCGGGACACGGGACGGGATGTCGCGGCGGGCGATTTTTTGACGTTCTTCAGGACCTTGGTGACTTTGGAAGCCGCCTGAGGGGACTTCGCCTGGGGGCGTTGAACCGGCTTCGCGGGACGGGCCGACTTCTTGGAGGGCTTTGGCTTCATGGATTCGATGTTTAGCCATCGAACACCAGGATTCACTCCGACTCCAAGGGTTTCATTCGACAACTGCGCGTTGACAGAGCCCTCACAAGGGTCGAATCGCCGCTTTCCACTCCAATTCAAACCCCTCCTCCCGGAGTCGCTTCTGGAACTCAGCGGTCAGGTCCGCCTTGGCATGAACCGCAGCCGGCGTGACTTGACGATCCACGCAGAAGGCGGCCAACGCCCCGGCGGCCTCTCCGATGTTCCACTCCACGGGGTGCAATCGATAGCACCCGTTGGCAATGTGGGTGACCCCCAGGCACTTGCCCGCCGCAATGAGGTTCTCCACCCGCCTCGGCAGCAGCGCGCCCAACGGGATCTGGAATGGGAGACTGGAAACATCGACATAGTTGCGACCACTGGTCGAGGGATGCAGGTCGATGCGATAGGCTCCAACACCCACAGAATCCCGGAATGGCGTGGCCCGAACCGTCTCGGCGGTGGCACCGGTTTCGGCCTTGCGGAGGTCGGTGGAAATATGGCGTTCGGTCACCGTGAACTTCGCACGAATGCGACGGCTTTCGCGAATGTACGGAGCCAAGGCAAACCCATCAGGAGTCCCCAGCACGCCGGCACTGGGCTTGAGACCCGGCCAACCCGTCCCGCCATCCGGTCGCGGCGCGTCGGTTTGCAACCAATAGATGAGGCTCCGACTCAACGCCTTAGCCTCGGCCTCACGCTGTCGGCGTTGCTCCAAAGTGACACCCGGACCGACCAGCGGGGCCAACCAGTGATCGTTCTGCGGCCAGTTCACCAGGCAGACCGAGGGGAAGGCCTTCGAATCCTGGAAACGGGACGCATCGCGGATGCGACGATACGTCCACAGGTTGGGAAACGCCCCTTCCCCCACCGGATCGAAGGGCAAGCTTCGAGGCTGGAGGGTCATGGGATGGGAATGTTCCCAGGCAAACAATCGACCCGGCCACGGTGGCGTCATCTGGGGTACATAATCCCGCCACCGGGCGTAGTCGTCCGGGCGTTGGGTGACATGATTTTGGCCTGCATGGTGTTCTAATCCAAAGCACCAGGTGATGGCCTGCTGATCGAGCGGATCGGCTTTCTCTGGCGCGGAGGGCTCACCGGTTTCCGATCGAGATTCGGCCCCCGTCACGTGTTCCACTCCAGCCAACGGCAGAAGGTCACCCAGTTCTGTGGCTTCCAGCACCCATGGCGCCGACACCATCCGCCGATGGCCTCCGGTCACTGCCTCGAAGGTCACCGATTCGATTCGATCTCCCTGCACCGAAGCGGCGACAGGACGATGCCCCAGCAAGAGGGTCAACCGTCCGTTGGCAATGTGCGGAGCCAGCATTGATTCTAAAACAGCTAGAGCCAGGCGCGGCTCATGGCACAACCGGGAGACCCAGCCCCCGCCCGGATTGATTTGCGCCACAGACCTTGAGGCTGCATTCAGCGAAGGATGCCCGAGAAAACGAAGCCGAACCTCATCCCGAAACTGACGGTAACTCCGGGTGCAGCCCTCTTTTTCGATCCATGGATGCTCATCGGGCGGCACCGCCTGGGAGGTGAGTTGACCGCCGATCCAAAGGGTCTCTTCGGAGAGCACAACCCGCTGTCCCGCGCGGCACGCTGCCAAGGCTGCCGCCACACCCCCAACCCCACCTCCGACAATGAGCACCGTGGCGGACATTGAGGTCGTTCGTCGCTCGGAGGCGCCCAAATCTGGGGCCGCAAGCCAACCGCCACCCCATCCCATCGCCGCCAAAAATGCTCGCCGATCCATGGTGGGCAAGCTGACATTAAAACGACTGCTGTGCGAGCATGATGCCTCACTCAATCGGGGCACTCAGGCGCATTATTTTTGTAAAACCCCGTTACAAAAAATAATTCGTTTTTAGCAAATTTAGAAATCCCGGTTCCGATGCCGATTGCTGTATCAGAGCACGAACCCGCTTACTGTGATCGACGCTCCAACAACCAATGCCCAGTGGCTGACTGCCGCTAAGGATCTCTCGGACAATCAGACTTGGGAGCAGCTTTCATCGACATACCGAGCCCCAATCCTGAACCACTGCGCGAAGAGTGGCCTGACGCCTCAGGAGGCCGAGGAGATCACTCAAGAAACCTTCTGCCAACTGGCCCTCCAAATTGAAAAGACCGGAGGCCATTGGGAACCCAAAACCCTTCGCGCTTGGCTGACCGACATCGTCAACCGGCACATCATCCACTACTTCAAAAAAACACCCCACCAGCACCTCTCCCCCAAGGTGCTCACCTTGGTGCAGCAATGGATGGATCCGGTGAGCGGAGACGGGATCTCGTCTGAAGAACGTATCGAGGCCGAATCCCACCTTTGGGCCCTTTCTCTCAATCGGGCCCGCAGTCAGGTGTCACCCCGTCACTGGCAAATTTTTGACACCTACGTGATCCAGGGGCTTTCCTCTCAGGAAGTGGCCCGACACTTCAACACCAGCCACTTCAATGTCCGACTGATCGCCCACCGCATCAAAAAGGTGGCTCGCCAGTCCTACAATCAACTGCTGAGCGAGGAGATGACTACTCCCAAGCCATGACCGGGTCTGCGCCAGCATTACCCCCGGATTACGAGCTGATCCGATCTATTTCCCAACGGGAAAACTCCTGGGTGTTACTGGTTCGGGATTCCAACTACCGCACCTGCTGTCTCAAGCTGAATTATTCAACAGACCCGGTTCACCTTCAGGAGCAAATCACTCTGCGCAACGCGCTCATGCGCGTGTCTCTGAAAACTCCCGGCCTGCTGCCTTTGCTCGATTGGGGTGCGAATACCAACACCGGCATCCTATGGGAGAAATTCCCGTTGGCCGATGATGTCACCGGGATATTGCCCGAGGATCTTGCCACCTACCGTCCCATGACCTTGGCCGAATGGTGTCAGAAAAACCCCAAGCCCTCCACCCGGAGTGTCATTTCATGGGGTATCCGCTTGGCCGCGGCGCTCACCGCACTTCATGACGACGGGTTGCTCCATCTGGACATCAAGCCCTCAAACATTGTCTTCCTCGATGGGCTTCCATCTTTGGGTGACTACGGTTCGCTGAGCAGGTCGGTGCAGCCCCATCGGCACATGGGCTCCGATGGTTACTACCCTCCGGACAAGCACGGTTCACACGCGCTCGATGTCTTCGCTCTGGGACGCACCCTCTACGAGGTCTGGAGCGGCTTTGATCGCTACCACTTTCCAAACCTGCCAGCCCGCTTGCTCAACGCCCCGGAGTGGGAATCGCATGGCTGGATGTTGAACGAGTCGTTGATCCGAGCGACGGACGTGCGGGTCACCCGACGCTTCTCCAAAGCAGCCGAGTTCGGGCAGGCGCTTTCCGAGGCCGATGAGGGGCGAACCCGACTTTCCCGACGCAAGGCAGCCGCAGCGCTGCTGACCCTGGGTGCCGCAGTCGGCGGATTCTTTATCGTCCGAAACCTGCCGTCCCACCATGCGGTGTGGCACCACCGATCCAAGGCTCGGTTCGGCTACGAGCAATGGATTGCCAACGAGCTCACCTGTGACTGGAAGAGCCGGATGCTCTACTGCGTCACGGCCGATGCTCGAGGCTCGTTCTTTCAGCGCTACGACTTAGAGCGCTTTCAATGGAAATACACCGCCTACCCTAAAGGGCCTCATCGCATCCTCTTTTCCACCTTTTCGCCATGGTCGGAGGAACTCATTTTCTGTGAATCGGTTTCCGGTCAGGTGTTCCGGATGCCCCTGGATGGATCCTCACCGGAGCCCCTACCTACTACGCTGCTGAACCAGTTGGATTTCACGGGTTCGGGTTATATCAACCCGATGAACCATCGCATCGGCCAGTTTGGCGGATACGGCAATTTCCGGGTGCACAACCGCCGCCACGAATACGACCCCAAGACCGGGCTTTGGGAACAACTCTCCGAGACTTCTCCTCAGTTGCCTTGGCCGCGGGGAGGCACACAGATTTTCCCCGGGAAAGACCGTAAGACTTGGTTCATGCTGGGTGGCTTCGGAAATCGGGAGGGACAGGAAGGTGTTCGGGAATCGAACCTCAAATCCTTCTCCGGAACTTTCCACCCGTTAGGGGATTTTTGGCGACTCGATCTAACGACCCAACAGTGGCGTCCGTTGTTGGGAATCCAGGAATGGACCCCACCGGGACTGCTAAAAGGGATTTATCACCCGGCTCTGGATTCGGTGCTCTTCCTCACGGGCAGCGAACCGACCCGTCCGACTCAAGCACACGTTCATCTGTGGACCGAATCCGGAGAACACCTACCTCAAGCCCTCCCCAATCGAGGCGACTCCCCTCCTCCACTATTTCGCTGCTGGACGCTGCTCGTCGAACCCGGTTCAGGGGATCTTTGGGTCTTCGCCGATGAGGGGATCTTTACGGTCAAGATCCAGGCCGCCTGAGTCTTCAATCGTTCTCCCTCCTCTCACCACGAAGACTTCCAGATCCGTTTTCGCGGACTGAATTGGGCGCCACCAAAAATACGCTAACTGAGTTGATCGCACTTCCGGCTGGGGGCAGAGGGCGGGAGGGTTCGACCAAAAGAATCACCTCCGCCAAAAAAACGGAACGGTGACAGACTCACGTCGAATTAAAAAACTCCGTCGGAAAACGCTTGATCCAAGGCATCCTCGTCCTTAGCTTCGCGGCTCCTTTGTGCACCCGTAGCTCAATTGGATAGAGCGGCTGACTACGGATCAGCAGGTTCCAGGTTCAACTCCTGGCGGGTGCACCAGGTTCTTCCCTTTCGGTTATTTCTTCTCGGTTATTTCCTTTCGGTTATTTCCTCTTGTTTCAGCTACGTTCCGAAATCCACGGAAATTTTCCGTTTTGGAATCTGCGGTTTGGCTGGAATTTCGGATCCTTTTTTCCAGGACGAGCGCCAACGTTTCTTCTGTCCTCCACATAAGGCCGAATGCGCGCGGGGCCCACCAAACTTGATGAGAATTTGTTAGGGCAACCGACGAGCTCGGGCCAGATCGATGATCCCGGCCTAGTTCCTCGGCCAGCGGCCCCTAGGCCCCACTGCCACCTCCCCGGTAGGGCTCGAGTCTCTCGGGCCATCCGGCCCTGTGGCGGTCCGTGTCTGCGGACGTGGCTCTTTCAGAGAAATCGCCCTACCTCAGAAGTGCTCGGGTAAGGTTGGGGTCCTTTCCTTCTTCGTTCCTTTTTTCTTCTTCCTCCTGAGCCGATCAACCCACCCACCGTCGGTGTTGAGCAAAGGCCGGGCGCAGCGACCGAGCCAGTTCTTCCTGCAATTGCTGGAGACCTTGATACATCGCGACATTGGCGGCTTTGGGAACTGTGGTCTCGTTGGCGATCACGGAGACAAAACGCTCAGTGATCTCAGAGATGCCCACAGTCTCCCCCTTCTCCCGCCGCCAACACCAGAGGGCCTGCAGCGCCGCTCCATAGGCTGCTCCCTCGGCAACTTTGAGAGTGACCACCTCGGCATTGAACACATCGGCCATGATCTGCCGCCACAGTTTGGACTTCGCGCCACCACCGGTCGCACGAACCTGTTGGGCGCTGACTCCCAGTGTTGCGAGTCGGCGCAGACCATAGTTCATACCTAGGGTCACTCCCTCCATGGCCGCTCGGGCATAATGCGCCGAGGTGAAGGTCTTCGGACGAACCCCAAAAAACACCCCGGTGCCGTCCGGGACGTTGGGGGTGCGCTCTCCTTCAAGATAAGGCAAGAGCATCAGACCGTCGGAACCCGCCGGAGCCTTGGAGGCCAATTTCTCGAACTGGGCGTGATCCAGATTGGCCTCAGATCGAACCATCTCTGTCGCCACCGTGACATTCATGGTGCAAAGCAACGGCAACCATCGGTTGGTCGAATCGCAGAAGGCCGCGATCTCACCGGCCGGGTCGATCACCGGTTTTTCGGTACAGGCATAGATCGTGCCGCTGGTCCCGAAACTGGCCGTGATGACGCCCTCGCGGGTGTTTCCCGTGCCAATGGCGCCCATCATGTTGTCACCCCCACCGGCGCTAACCACGACGCCGGGATTCAGCCCGAGAGTCTTCGCCGTCTTGGCCGACAAGTGACCGGCCGGACGATCACTGGGTGAAAGCGCGGGCAGCTTGCCTTCCAACTCCGGATCGATCGCGCGAATCACCGCAGACGACCAGCGACGACGGCGGACATCCATGAGGGCCGTGCCCGAGGCGTCGCCGTACTCCATAAACTTGTCGCCGGTGAGCCAGAAATTCAGGTAGTCGTGAGGCAGGAGAACCGTGGCCAATCGGGCGAAGTTCTCAGGCTCATGCCGCTTCAGCCAAAGAATCTTGGGAGCGGTGAACCCCGGCAGAACGGCATTGCCGAGGGCTTGATGAGTTTTCTTGGGCCCACCCATCGCGGCCGTGATCTCCGCGCACTCCGGAGCCGTCACCGTATCGCACCACAGCTTGGCCGGGCGAATCACCCGATCCTGCGCGTCGAGGGCCACAAATCCGTGTTGTTGGCCGCTGACACCAATGGCGACGACTTCCGTCGCCTTGGCCTTGGCTGACTTCAGGGCCGCCTGGATGGCACGGGTCGTGGCCCGCACCCATTGGGCGGGGTCCTGTTCCTTGGCTCCGGCCGGGAGCCCAGACAGGAGGCTGTGGGGGGCCGAGCCCTCCCCCAGGACGCGGCCGGAGACCGCGTCGACAATCAGCGCCTTGGTGGATTGCGTGCCGGAATCGATGCCGATGAGAAGCGAACGTTGAGCCATAGGAAGGTGGACTCATCGTGAAATCAGCCCACCTCGCTGTCGAGCCTTGGCCATAGCCTTCCCTTGAGGCAGGCACTCAATGCATGTGTAGCGGGGACATGAAGTACAACCGACCCTCTGGCAACCGCGACTGAAGGGGCAAGCCTAAGTCTACCTTGACCGATCCAGAGCGGGCCTGACCCAGCAGAGAGAGGAAACCCGGGAAGCGGAAGTGGGGTTGGTAGGTAATCAGTTTGGCACCATCCAG
>JAPLUH010000165.1 GCA_026397675.1 Verrucomicrobiota bacterium | reverse complement strand
GGGCGCGGCGGGTGGTTGCGGCTCACGCGAAGGCCTCCGGGGGCGTGGAGGTTGGCGAAGTGTGGTCGCAGGATCCGCTCATCCTGGTGGACATAGTCCCCCACGGGCTGCCCGCCCCGGGTGAGCTGCAGTCGGTCTGGGCTCCCGGAGAAACCCAGCGTATCGGCTATCCCGGAGGCTCCGCGGATGCCTGCCTGGTCCTTTTGTCCCTGACGGGCGAGGTAAACGGCGAGATCGGCGACCGCCTGGGCCGGAAGGACGGTGTCATAGGCCGGCATGGCCGATTGTGCCGAGGCCCCTCGGGTGGTGATTTTAGACTTCGGAATCGTCTCTCGACGGCCGTTGGCCAATCCCAGCGTCACGCTGAGGCCGCTCTCCTCGATCAGGATGCCCGATAGCTCGGTGTCGGCGGTTTCAATTCGATGGAGACTGAATCCTTCGGTGATGACGGCGTTGGGTTCGAGAATCGACTGCACGAGGTGCTGCACGGGGGCGCGCGCCCCGACCACCGACAGGTCCGGGCCAAAGCTTTGGCCGTGGCCGTCGAGCCGGTGGCACTGGAAGCACCCGGCACCTTGCGGGTGGTGGAAGAGCCAAGCACCGCGGCGTGGATCGCCATCTTGAAAGCGCTCGAGCGCCAGAGCCACCGAGGTCTCCTGGTTGGGCGGTGCCGGCATGGATATCTTCGCCGGATAAAGGTGCTTCGGCTCGGTGCCGAGATCGGAGGTGCCATTTAGGTCGGTCGACGTACCGCTCAGGGGACGGCCTCGGACCATCAGAGAAGGGCCTTCGCCGGCGGCCTTCTCGATCCAGCGGGCTGCGATGCCCTTGACGGCGGGATCGGTGTCCGCCGAGAGGCGGCGCACATCAGCCTCGGGCAAGGCGTGGTCTTCGAGCAGGGCCAGCAAGGTTGCCCGACGGACTCCCGGCCGCGCATCGGCCAGCAACGGGCGCAGCGCTCTGGGATCCTGCAGCACCCGCAAAGTCTGCCATCCGCCGTAGAACACCGTGGGATCTGCCTCGCGAGCCAGGGCTTCGAGCAGGGCGGGAACGGCCGATCGGGCCGATACCGTCGGCACGCGACCCAGCGCTTGGACCGCTTCGAAGCGCAGACGGGGTTCGTGATCGGTCAGCAGCGACACGATGACAACGGGCAGGGCCTCGGACGTCGGACGGGCCGCGCGTCGGTGGGCCACGATCCGCACCGACTGGAGGCGCAGGTTCAAGGGCGCCTTGGGGTCGGCGGCCTGACGTTCGAACCAAGCATCGCCTGCCGGATCGCGTTCGGCGATGCGGCCCAGGGTCCAGGTAGCCCAGGTTTGCCGGCCTTCGGATAGCGTGGTCTTGGAGAGAGCCTTGCGCAGGGCTGGGGCCACCGTCGGGCCTCGGCGCAGCAATTCTTCCTGTGCCTCGACCCGGCGGACAGGCAGGGGGGAGTCGAAGGCTTCCAATAATCGGTCCAGCGAGCGATGGGCGGGCGGCATGTTGGGACTGGCTGGAAGCGCCTTCGCCCCACCGGAGCGAACGGCGGTGATCCGGAAGACGCGCCCCTCGCTGACGAATTGGCCATCGCGGTATTCCGCGCCGTAACCGCGGCCCCAACCCAGCATCCACAACGCGCCGTCAGGGCCAAACTCGAGGTCCGTCGGTCGGAAGAGCGCGCGGCCGCCCTCGATGAACGGTTTCCAGTCGCCGCCGTCGGGTCGCATGAGGGCCCCATCCCAACGGGGACGCCACACAAAGGTGGTCTTGCGCAGCCAGTCGTTGATGAAGAAGACACCCCGATGGGACGCCGGGAATGCCGCTGAATCGCCGAAGACGATGCCTGTGCCCGAACCTTCGAAGAGCGGACCGCTGACCGGTGCGGAGGGTGCGTGGGGTTCGGTGCCCCAGTGGGCGCTCCACGGATGGTTCCAGCCAAAGTGCGCCCTTGGGAAGGGCATGAAGACTCGGTCGCCGGTGGTCTGGTCGTTGTCGGTGCCGAGCCAATGGAACCCGGTGTCGAAGGTGATGTCCCAAGGATTGCGGGAACCCCGTGAGACGATCTCTAGGTTCCGGCCGTCGGGATCGCAGCGCAGCACGCCGCCTTCACGCCCCCAGTCGTCCTCCGGGTCGTGGTAGTTCTTCTCGTAGTGACCCTTGGCGAAGGTCCGCGCGGCAGGATAATCGGGCGAACCGGGCGGAGCGGTGACGCCCCAGAGATCTCGGAAGGCCTTCGGAGCGATCCGTCCCGGCTGGGACAAACCCTTGGAGTTGCCCTTGCTCATGTAGAGCTTGCCGTCTGGGGCCCAATTGAGGCCGTGCAAGCCGTGCTCGAGGTTCCCGAGGTCGGTGTAGATGCGCACGTACTCGTCGGCCTCGTCGTCACCGTCGATGTCCCGGACAAGGGTCAAGTCGGGCGCATTGGCCACCCAGAGGTCGCGTCCACGCCAGGCGAGGCCCTGGATGGCGTTGAACCCGGTGGCGAAGACTTTGGTCTGGTCGGCCTTGCCGTCGCCGTCGGTGTCCAGCACCCAGACCACGCTGTCGCTGGGTGTCTTGGGTGTCGGATTGCGATACTGGGGGCCCATGCCCACACACAGCCGGCCCCGCAGGTCGAAGGCCATGGAGCAGGGCTGACGGACCAGCGGTTCACGGGCGAAGATCGTGATCTCGAAGCCCGGCGGCACCGTGGGCATCGCTTCCCGGTCGGCGTTGGGGTCTTCGAAGTCGGAGGCCCACACCGAAACGGCGGCCAGCAGTAGGGCAGCGCGGAGGGTTTTCCATGCCGGGAAACCCCGCCGGTCGGTTCGGGCGGGATGAGGTCTGGGACAGTTCATGGCGTTGACGGGGAGGAGGTTTTGGAATGGATCAGGCCGCGGCCGGTGGTGTCCGGGGCCCAACGGATGGCAACGATGCCCAAAAGATAGACCACCCCGCAGGCAGCACCGATGCGGGTATAGGAACCGCCGAGGGCGACAAAGAGGCCGCCGGCTGCCAGCACCCCAGCCGCCGTGATGAAACGGCCAACATTGTAGGCGATGCCGCTGCCGGCGGCGCGCACCTCGGTCGGGAAGAGTTCCGGCAGGTAGAGCGGGAGCCAACCGAAGAACAGTGTGGCCACGAAGCCCTGGGCAAAGACCGTCGGCAGGAATCCCGGGTCCAGCGGACGGGTTCCCAGGAAGAGTACCTCGGTCAAGACCGCTGAACCGAGACTCATCCACGCATAGGCGCGACGCCGGCCCAGCGATTGGGCGATTTGTGCGCCACAGAAGCTCCCCAACACCGCCCCGAGTGCCCAATGGCCCTGCGCTGAGGCTTTGTATCCCGGGGCCGAGGCACCCGCCACCGCATCGGCCCAGGGGATCATCCACTTGCTGGCCGACCAGGCCCCCACCAATGGGATCGATCCAATCAGGATCCCGAGCAGCGTGGTTTTCAGCAGGGGCGGAGAGAACAGGGTGCGTAGCACCGGGATGCGTTGCGGGGATGCCGGATTCGCCCCGGAAATCGCTCCGGTCGGACGGCTTTGCCAGACCGGCGACTCGGGCACCACCGTCAACGCCGCCAAGCCCAGTGCCGCGGGCAGGGCACCCCATTGGAAGAGCCAGCGCCACGAGTCAGGAGTCAGTGTCCAGACCCGCACGACTTGCGAGAGCAGCAGGATGCCGCCGTTCAAGGCGGCGCCCATGAGGCCAGCGACCATCGGTCGGGACTTATCGGGCCAGCACTCGACCGCCAGGGACACCGCGTTGGGCCAGACCCCGCCGACGCCCAACCCCACGAGGAACCGAAGCACCAGCATCTGGCCCTGGGTTTCCACAAAGGCCCCCAGGCCGGCGAAGATCGAATAAAACAGAACGCTCACCCCGAGTGCGCGGGTGCGGCCAATCCGGTCGCCCAATCCACCCAACACGATGCCACCGACCGCGGCACCCAACATCAATGCGGCGGTGAAGCGAGCGAACCAGTCGCCCCCGAGCATCGGGGTATAGGCGGCCCCGAGGAGGGACTTTGATACGGACAGCGAGGCCACCGGCATCAAACCCAGTTCCACGCCGTCGAAGAGCAGGGCGAGGATCGCGGTGGCCAGGACGCCCCATCGGGCCAACGGTGACAGCGGTGCGATCATGTTTTTGGGGAATCGGTCCTGAGTCGCAGGAGTTCCATCACCGCGCTGTTGTCGAGATCGCCCATCCCGGCCGACTCGGCCGACTCGAGAAGGCGTGCATGGAGAGACCCCAATGGCAGGTCGAGGCCTGCTTTCCGGGCGCTCTCCAAGATGAGTCTCAGGTCCTTCAGGTGCTGGGATAGCCGGGCCTGCGGGGTGTAGTCGCGCTGGAGCATCTTGGTCCCCTTGGCGTCCATGGCCCGCGAATAGGCCATCGATCCCTTCATGGCCTCCAGGGCTACCGTTCCCTCCACACCCATTGCCTCGGCGTAGGCGAGACCTTCGGCCAGAGCCAGTCGGTTGAGCCCGAGCACCAGATTCGTGATCAGCTTGAGGCGCGAGGCGTTGCCGCAAGGACCGCAGTGCAGCACCCGGGCGCCGAGCATCGGCCAGAGCGTTGACTGCCGCTCGAACGCCTCGGAGGTGCCGCCCACGAACACCGTGGCCAGCCCGTCCCTCGCTTGAGCGCTCGATCCTGAGACCGGGGCCTCTTGGTACGAGACTCCGCAGACTTCCAGGTCGGCGGCCATCGCATGAGCCGCCCCGGGATCGCCCGTGGTGGTGTCGATGACCTCCAGTCCGGGTCGCCAGTCCGCGCGCATCGACTCGAGCACTGATCGGACAACCTCATCGGTGTAGAGGCACACCAGCACCGTGTCGCAATCCCGCAGCGGTCGGTCCAGCGGGCACCGGCCTCGACCAGCGCATCGGCCTTGTCTCGCGTGCGATTCCAGACAAGTACTTCGTGGCCGGTGCGCAGCAGGCGGTCGGCGAAGGCCGAGCCCATCAACCCCAGACCGAGGATGCCAACGCGGGGACGCCGGGTGCCCGCTGGCGGCGAGTCGGACAAGGGCTCGGCCGGAGTATCGTCGCGGTGGGCCGGGGTCATGGTCTGCAGGCTGACAGGCCTTAGATTTCTGCGAAACCAAAACCGAAGCCAGAACCCGCTTGCTCTTCCGGCGGGAGCCTTCGCAGGCTCACAGGCATGATCCATCGACGATTCGCCCCGGGTCGCAGTGTTCTGGGCCTTGCGGTCTCGGTTGTCGCCGGCCTGCTGGCCATGGTGCCACTGGCGTCGGCCGCCGAGGCTCGCTGGTGGAAGGGCAATCTCCACACCCATTCGTTGTGGAGCGACGGTGATGATTTCCCGGAGTCCATCGCCGACTGGTACAAGGAACACGGTTACCACTTCTTGGCCCTGTCCGATCACAACCGGATGCTGGAAGGCGAGCAGTGGGTGAAGGAGTCTCAGAAAAACCATTTCCCTGAGGCTCTCGAGAAGAATCGTCGTCGCTTTGGGGCCGACTGGCTGATGCGACGCGATCACCACGGCACCAACCAGTATCGGTTGAAGACGCTGGAAGAGTTTCGAGGGCTGTTGGAGGAGCCGGGGCGTTTCTTGATGATTCCCTCAGAGGAAATCACCAGCGGATACCTGTCATTTCCGGTGCACATCAACGCCACCAATCTCCGCAAGAAGATCTCGGCGAAGGGTGGCACCAATGTGCTCGACGTGATGCAGCGCGGGGTGGATGCGGTGCTGGAGCAGCGTCGCCAGACCGGCCAGCCCATGTTCCCGCATATCAACCATCCCAATTTCGGCTGGGGAATCACCGCCGAAGACTTGATGCAGGTGAAGGGGGAGCGCTTCTTCGAGGTCTACAATGGTCATCCGTCCACGCACAACGAAGGGGACACGGTTCACGTCGGCATGGAGCGGATGTGGGACATCGTGCTGGCCTGGCGCATCGGCAAACTCGACCTGCCGCCGATG
>JAPLUH010000537.1 GCA_026397675.1 Verrucomicrobiota bacterium | reverse complement strand
GCCCAGTTCTCAGGCACAGGTTGCCTCGGGCTCCAGGTCAGGCCGCCGTCGGTGCTCCGTTTGAGTTGAATGGCCCCCTTGCCGTGGCCCTTGGGGTACACGCAGAGGACCGTGTGACCATCTTCCAAAAGTACTGTGGTGGGGTGTCCGAGGTATTGTCCTTCTTCCCGGTCCACGAGGATTTGTCGCTTCGCGTCGGATGCCAGATCCACCAGAGGGATCTCGCCGAGGACGCTGAGGCTTAGGGACAGGCTCCAAAGCAGGACGGACAGCCCGGAGAAGCCATGTCGATGGAACCGAGGGATCATAAGCTAAATCAAATACCACCAGTCTTTCGTCGCCAAGAACCGTTCTCAGAGGGCGCAAGGCAGCCTGTCCCTAGGTGCGTTCGACGATGGATTCGTTGAGGCTCAGAGCTCGGATTGGTTCACGCGGAGGCGCAGAGGCGCGGAGCGAGCGGAGATGTTTTTGGAATTCAGGTCCATTGACTCAACTGGAAATAAATTCGGTGCTTCTCCCTCCGCGTTCTCCGCGCCTTCGCGTGAGTCTAGGTCCCTGTCCCCGGCAACTGGTTAAATATAACATTTGAGCCTTACGGGCTGATCAGGCGGAAGAAACGACTCTCTTCCGGTACCTCCAATGTGAGGGTGCTGAAGCCGTTGATATTGCGAATGGGGTCGCGGATGTCGGACCACGTGGAGAGGTTGGTCGAGCTTTGCAGCCGGTAGGTTTGTGTTCCCAAGGTGAAGCGCACGATGCGCAGGGCGGGTGCCAGGATCACTGCGCCATCCACTGCCTCGGTGGGACGAAGCGGATTATAACCGAATTGGAGTTCTTGGGCATCTGGCAGTCCGTCGCCATCGGTGTCGGCAGTTTCGGGTGAAGTGCCGATGAGCAATTCGTAGCGGTCGTCCAGGCCGTCGCCGTCGGTGTCGCGGGGTTGAAGGGCGGCCACGGTGTGGAATCCGCCGGCCGAGAACAGCAGGGCGCCATTGGCTGAATCGGGAATGAGCAGGGTTCCGGCAGAATCTCCACCCCACGAAACAAGTTCACCTGAGTCGCGGAGGGCCACCGTATGATTGTAGCCGGCCTGGATGGAGACCACCCGCTCGAGTCCTGCGGGAATTCGCAACTGACCGTCTCCGTTGCCGCCCCAGGCGACGACCGAGCCGTCGGCGCGCAGGGCCACCGTGTGGGAATCGCCAGCAGTGACCGCGACGACGTTTTTCAAACCCGCCGGAACCACGCATTGACCGGCCCGGTTATTGCCCCAGCAGACGACCGTGCCGCCATCGAGGAGGGCGATGGCATGACTCCAACCAGCGGCGATGGCGCGCACGTTTTGAAGTCCGGACGGGATATTGAGCTGCCCGTTGTAGTTGGTGCCCCAGGCGGTGACCGTGCCGTCGGCCAGCAAGGCAAGGCTGTAGTCGCCGCCGGCCGCGATGGCTGTGACCGGGGCACTGAATACCGGTGCGGTGGCTTGCCCAGACGTATTGCGTCCCCACCCGGTGACATGTCCGTCGGCGTCGAGGGCCAGCGAATGGTTGCCGCCGGCCGCGACGGCGACGACGGATTGCAAGGTGTTGGGAACGGACAACTTGCCGTCGGTCGAATCACCCCAGGCCACCACGGTGCCGTTGGTTTGCAAGGCCAGCGTGTGCCAGGTTCCGGCGCTGATTTGGCGGAGTACGCCCAATGATTTCGGCACAGAAGTCTGACCGAGACTAGAGTCGCCCCAGGCCAGGATGCTGCCCTTGATGAGGCCCTGATCGGCATTGCTGCGGTCAGGCCCCTGGAGACGGTAGAAGGCCTGAGCAGGAAGGGTATTGGTGAAGCGGCGGGACCATCCATTGGTCTCGCGATGGAGTTCCTCTAAATCTCCCCAGACCACGCCGTCTTGGGATCCCTGAAGACGGTAGCCCTCTCCGCCAAGTGCGAAGCTCCTCAGGGCGATCGACGGTTCGAGGCCCAACCATCCATCGGGTCGCTCTGTGGCGATGGCCGGATCAAAACCGTTTTGCAGTTCAGTTCGGTCGCCCAGTCCGTCGCCATCGGTGTCTGCGAGGCTCGGGCTAGAGCCGAGTCGATTTTCGATACCATCCTCCAGACCGTCGTTGTCCGAGTCCGGGTCGGCAGGGTCGGATCCATTGGCCCGCTCCACCGAATCGGCCAACCCGTCGGTGTCTGCGTCAGGCAACCGTTGAAGGGCCACCAAGTGATGCGCTCCGCCGGCCAGTTGCTCGATGCGTTTCAACCCGGTGGGCACTCGCCAGGCGAGGGCATTGGTGTCACCCCAGACCGTCACCGATCCATCGGGTGTCACAGCCGCTCCGATGGAGGCTGTGGTGGCAATGTTCAGCGCCGGCGTGGCCTCGCGTGAGGGGTTTCCGGTGGAGCCTGGGGTGGCTGTTACCGCGCCGTTGCGGTGGAGCAGGAGGCCTTGGTCTTCTCGTGAGGCAAATCCGACGATGCCCGTGAGGTTGGTGAGTCCGGGGCGACCTACCGTACGGAATTGGCCGGAGGTACTCGTCCAGCCTGAGGCGGTGGCACCGGCTAGGATGCGCGTGCCCGTGCGTCCATTCAGATTGGTTTGACCTGCTGTGGCGTCACCCCAGGCCCAGATTTTGCCATTTCGGTCGAGAGCCAAGGTGTGCAAGTCGCCGGCGGCGATAGCCATGGCGTTGGTGAGCCCGGCTGGAACGGTAGCCTGTCCCCAAGTGTTATCGCCCCAGCAAATCACCTGACCCGCGGCGGTCAGGGCCACCGAATGAGCCGCCCCGGCGGCGATGGCCACCACGGAGCTCAGGTCGGTGGGAATACGAGCCTGTCCCTGAGAATCTTGTCCCCAGGCGACCACGGTGCCGTTGGTGCGGAGCGCCAGGGAATGACCGAAACCCGCAGCCACCGCGGTGACGAGGCCGATGTTACCGGGCAGCGTCGTTTGGCCAAAGGTGTCGTCGCCCCAGGCTACTACGGTGCCCACGATGCGCTCGGGCGAGGGTGATCGCGGGAATCGCAGGACTTCGACCCGCAAATTTCGGCTGGTTTGGATCCGGGTGGTTGCATCGAGAGAGGCTTCCAGACGGTAGATTCCGCCTTCTTCAGGAAGGATGTCGTGCAGGACCAGGTTGACGTTGGTTTGGCCTGCTAGGGCCTTGCCGTCGCGGAACCATTGGAATGAGGGAGCCTTAGCGGCTACGACAGGGGGCGTGGGAGAAGAATTTGTGATGCTACCGCCCGTACCCGTTCCCGGATCTGTGCCGGGGTCTGTGCCGGGGTCTGCATTCGGATCCACCGGCGGAGTCGGCGGTAGGACGACGGGTGGTGGCACCACGGCGGCGGTTGCAGTGGCTGGTTTCAGGGCGACTGCGCGCAGGACTAGCCTGTCCCCGGCAAGGACTTGGCGATCGCGCTCGAGCAACGCAAAGACCGGATAACTTTCGTCCGAAGACGGATTGGTGCCCGCAGCCTGTTCCGCTCCGTCTGGGGAACCATCGGAGTCGCTGTCCGGGTCCAACGGGTTGAGGCCAAGGCGCAGTTCTTCGGTGTCCGGAATGCCATCGCCATCGGAATCGCTGCTCTGAGTGAGTTCAGCTAAATCGGGGACGCCATCACCGTCGGAATCGGGAGAGAGCGGATTGAGGAACATGCGGAGTTCGATACCGTCCTCCAATCCGTCTTGGTCGGTGTCCGGGACGACGGAATTCAGGCCCAACGCAACCTCGGTGGAATCGTCGACGCCATCTTGGTCGCCATCGATCCGTGCCCGGATTCCGGCCGCGGCCTGGAAGCCGGCGCTCAGGGTGAAGAGATTGGTCTGGGGAGTGGATTGGGCCGCCACGGCCGGGGTGCCCCAGCCGACTGCATTGTCGGCGGCCGTCAGAGCCAAGGAATAGCCCGAACCGGCGCTGATTGCCACGGCTGGCGGCATCCGGGGCGGCGCCGGGACTTGCTTCAAGGCCGTGTCACCCCAGGCCAGAATGGCTCCCTCCCGGGACAGGGCGAGGGTGTGGTAGTCGCCGGCGGCAATCCGGGCGATGCGAGGAAGGTTGGCTGGAATTGCAGCCTGTCTCCGGTCGTTGGATCCCCAGCAGACCACAGATCCATCCGATTTCAGGGCCACGGTATGGGCTGCGCCAGCGGCGATGGCCACCACTCCGGAAAGTCCGGGCGGCACCACCGAGTGCAGGCTGCTATTGTCGCCCCAACAGACGACGGTGCCATCGGGGCGCAGGGCCACCGAGTGGAAATGACCCGCGGCCATGGCGATGGCTTCCGTCGATTCCGGCGGAACGGCCGTTTGTCCATAACGAGTGTCGCCCCAGGCCCGGACCATTCCATTGGTTAAAATAGCCAGGGTGTGGAAGGCCCCTGCGGAGATATTCTGAACTGGAGGCAGGCTATTGGGGGTGCTGAGCTGGCCGAGGGTGTTGGTTCCCCATCCCCAAAGTTTTCCATTAGAATCGAGGGCATAGCCGTGGACGAAGCCCCGGGCGACGGCGACGGCGGTGGTCAATTTCGGGGGAGTGGAGCCGACTTCGCGTCCCCAAACCACGAGTTCACCGGACGGTCTCGGAAACTCCCTCAAAGGACGGACTCCCAAGACATCAATGCGGGTCCCTTTGGGTTCGCGCTGAAGGGTGCTCTCCAATTGAGCCTCCAGTGTGTAACGACCGGAATCTGGGCGTTCGACGCCGAAAAGAACCAGGTTCACATTGGTTTGGCCGGTCAGGGACTTGCCGTCCCGGTACCACTGGTAGGTGGTGTAATTGGTGAGGATGGTGATGTTGGTGGTGTAGGTCGGGGCGCTTCCGTCCGGCGGGGGATCGTTGGTGACGATCGTGATGTTGGTCTTGAGCGAGAGGGGTTTGAGTGAAAGCGGGCGCAGTCGCAACAAATCGCCGCTGAGCAACTGTCGATCCCGGTCGACGGTCTGAAACAGGGGGATGCTGGTCTTGTCGCGGGGCAGCGTGTTGGCTGTGAATTCCGCGAGGTCGTTGGCTCCATCGCCATCGGTGTCGGCCACGAAGGGATCGCTGCCGAAGCGCAGTTCGAGGACATCGCTCAGCCCGTCCCCGTCAGAATCCGGTTCGGGGAATGCCTTCGCCCGGAACGAGTGCGTGGGGTTCGCACCTAAAAGTGCGAGGCTCACGCAAAAGACCCCTAGGAGCGCCGGAAGCAGTTTTATCGAACGGTGAGGAAACAGTGACAGGAAGCGCATGGGAATGGTTCGTAGTGTCGCTTCCTTCCCCTTTCAATGGTGTACGAGAGGTCAGCGATGTCTTGGGGATGGGCGTGAGAAGCACAATGAACGCCGAATGCTACTGTCCAAAGAAACTTTTGGTGACGTTTTTTGGGTCCGACACCGAAGTGGTTGAATGGGTGCCTAATTACTGGGTCACGTTCAGCACTTTGACGCCCTCGGTGGATGAGGGATCGATGGCGTTCATTGCGTTGATCGCAGTGGTGGCGGTGCTCATGTCCGCATCTTGCATCAGGGCTTTGAGGTCCGGAAGCGCCGCCTTGGCCGCGGGTCCGATCTGGCAGAGTGCGTAGGCGGCCAGGCGGCGGATCACCGAGTCGTCCGACTTGAGCAGAGGGATAATGTCTTTGACTGCTGAGGCGGACTTCGGCCCTCCGGCGGCGAGTTCGCTCAGTGCATTGGCCTGAGCATCGGTGCCACCCTTGAGTTGAGCCACCTGAGCGGGCACATCGACCGCCTTGGCGGCGTCCTCGGATTTTCCACAGCCAGCAGTGAGCAGAAGCAACGACACCGCAGCAATTGCGCCTTGGCAGGCCAAACGGGAGATCATGACACGCAGTGTATCGAGACCGATGAGGGGGTCAAATTCCGTCTTGGGCGTGTGCCGGAATCTGGCTTATCGCGATAGAGAAATTGAAAGACTCACCAAGTGAACGCTCCCGGAGCCGGTGTGCCTCGGCCGACCTCGATGCGGTGGGTACGATGAGATTCCAGTACACCGAAGTCCTCGGCAGTCCCATCCGGCCACCGGACCCAGAGGTGTCCTTTCCGCGCCGCGCCCAGACCAAAGTGGACCCGAGGGTCGCCACTGGAGCAGTAGCCCTGGTTGGGTTGGTGACTCCGCCATTGGACTCCGGTCTCGGACTCGAGGCGTAGAATCGCGTTGCGCGGGTTCAATCCGCGACGTCCATGCAATTCAATGCCTATCCAA
>JAPLUH010000416.1 GCA_026397675.1 Verrucomicrobiota bacterium | reverse complement strand
CAGTATTTTACCCAAGCCAGCATGGCCAAGACCGCCCAGGCGGGCGTCGTGTATACCCCGACTCCTTTAGAGGAAGCCGTGGCGGACTATGTGGCCCACCTGAGAGCCGGCAGCGTTTGAACACCGGGCACTCGCAGTGGGGCGAGGGCTGAGAGGTGAAATTCATCGGTGAGCCCATTGTTGACGAAGGTCCGGCTTGGGATCTGAGCTGAGACATCTGGCCTTCGATGGGATGGACAGGGAAGGGGGCGAGGGGTAACCCTTGGTCACTCCGTTGAACGGAGCAGTGCGCCCGTAGCTCAGCTGGATAGAGCATCCGCCTTCTAAGCGGATGGTCACAGGTTCGAATCCTGTCGGGCGCGCCATTTTTTTAGTCGGTGACACGATGGGTTTGGTTCCGTTGAGGCACTATGGGATTCTCCTACCGCAAATCCATTCGCCTGGGGCCCTTCCGCATTAATGCCAGCAACGCCGGTGTCGGATGGTCGGTCGGCACCCGAGGTGTCCGCACCACGGTGACTCCCAAAGGACGTCGCTACACCACCTTCTCGGTGCCGGGCACCGGGGTGAGCTATCGCACCGACGGCAAGCAGGGATGCTTGGTACCTCTGGCCCTTGGTTTGGGTCTGGGTGCGGGCGCTCTCTGGTACGGACTTCGCTGGATGACTTAGTGGTTCAACCGCACCGTTGTTTTCTGCGATTGCCCAATGCCTGTTCTCCGTTCCAATTTATTTTCCACCAATAGACACCCCTCAATCCCATGACTCCCCTCCGTTGGACCCGCACCCTGCGCACCCCGCATTCCGACCGACTCGTGGCCGTACGTGATGGTCGGGAGGCGGTGGCGGTGGCTTTTCATTACCTCGCCGATGGCACCGTGGCTGGTACGGTCATCTTGATCAAAGGCGCCGGGTTGGGAGCCGAGCAGGTGCCCGCCTTGTTGGCCGAATTAGACCAAGAGTGGCTGCCCGGCGTGGACCTCGGCAGCGGCAACCTCAACTTCACGGTGGTGATCGGTGAGGTGCTGGGGAATTACGAGCCTGACACGAAAGCCTGATCGGTGGGGCTGGACCCAGCGCCCTCGGCCGGGCAGATGCCGACGACAACAAGTTTCGGTTGAATGCGCTGATCGACCGGGTGAACACCACTTGGACCGTCTGTCAGGCCACGACCCTGTCGTTGGTGGCCAGCTCTTGGCTCAATCTCGGCGAGGCGCTGACCCAATAGAAGCGGGGGAGAGGGGAAGGTCGGCGGGGGATGAGCCAACCATCCGCTACGCCATCAATTTTCCTCCCAACTGCCTCGCTTCAGCTGGGTCGGAATCAGGCAGTTGGATCGGTACTTGGAGGCAAATTGTTGTGCCGCGGTTGGGTTGGCTATCGATGCACACGAGGCCGCCAACGGATTCCAATCGAGCGCGCATGTTGCGGAGCCCATGGGACTGGGAATTACCGGTGTCGGCGTTGACTAGCGAAGGGCAGATGCCTTGACCGTTGTCTGAGACATGGAGGGAGAAGTGTTCAGGGGTGAGATCAAAGCGTAGTTGCACTTGATCGGCCTTCGAATGTTTGTGGACGTTGTTCAGGGTTTCCTTGAAGGCCAGAAACAAGTTGTGCCGAACCCCTGCCTGCAGGGTTCCATCCATCACCACGGATGGCTTGATTAGTTCCAAACGGATTCGGGCGGAATAAAGGAATTCCTCCGCGAATTGCGACGTGTGGCCTACAAAGCTGTGAACCGAGTCGGCTTTGGGATCGATGGACCAAACGATCTCTTCCAACGCCTCCACGCTCCGGAGGGCCCTCGATTCGATTTTACCCAGTTCCGCCGAGGGATTTTTGGAGGACTGGGCAATGGAGCAAAGCATCGAAATTTCCGAGAGCGTGCTACCCAGATCGTCATGAAGGTCTCGGGCGATCCGTTTGCGTTCCTCTTCCAAGGCGCTTTTTTGTTTCGTCACCACCGTGTGCTCTTGTTGCAAACGCATCGCGCGACGCTTGGAATTAAACCAACCCACACTGCCAATCAACGTGCTGACCACCGCCAATGAGAGGGCGATAATCAAAGGTTTTTGCCAGACATCCGTTGCTCGTTGGAGCCGGCACTGAGGTCGGGCTCCATCCAGACGGTGATCTGGTCGTTTTCTCCGGGAATGAATTGGACCCGGACGACAATGGTGCGTTGAACCCCGTATCGAGGGGGTTCAAACTTGCTCAGGTCGGAGACTTCAGGCAGCTCTGTATTAAGGTCAAATTCTCCTTCGTCTGCATTGCCAAAGCCCATTTCGGCCGCATGGAATGCACTGTAACCCCATGCATTCCAGGCGTTACCGATTCCCAAGTGGAGGTTCCCCTTATCAGAGAAAATCAGCCCTGCCTCATACTTGCCGAGTTGTTCTGAGTAAAAATCCGAGAGGGGATCGACCGTGAACCGGAAGAAAAGCGTGGATTTGGAAAGGTCACTTGGGCCTGACAGTACGCTCAGTGGGACCGGAAGGACCTGATTGGTGTTGTAGAGCAGGTGCCACTCGTGATCACTCCAAAGGATGCGGGCGTGCAACGGCGTCGCTCCGGCAATGCCAAGCAGACACCTAATCAGAAAAAAGATCCAAAAATTACAATTTAAGGCTCTCACACGCTGGCCGTTACAAAAGCTCGCATAAAACTGTAGGCCTTGGCTTTAGTTTTTCATTCTTTATGTACGATTAGCCTTTCTGCGATCTGTGGATTGGGTCTAAACGACTGCTCGTTCAAACTCTGTCTTAAACCCTCGGTCTACCGCTAACCGGGCTCAAATTGGTCATTTTCAACGATTTTTATGCCGTCCTTTTCACGTCAGCGTTGACGACCAAGTCCAATCGTCCGGTTTCGGACCCGAGTGCGGGGTTACACCCGGTGAGTCAATTCCTGAGAGATCGAACCCGGAGAAACCCAGCAAGAGTCCGCGCATCCGGAGCAGCGCGTCTTTCATGGGAGGAGGAGGAATTACTTAACGGCTGGCTTGCGGTTCAGGACGGCCTCTTTAGTGCTCGCTGCGATGGTCATCACTTCGGCGATCAACGGCTGTGGGACACGCATTTCCTCCAGCGTCTTCTGCAGATCTTCGGCGACCGCGTTAAAGTGAACCTCGGTCAACTTGAGGTCTTCATGGGCTCGGCTTAAGTCCTTACCCTTCCAAGCGACCGGACTGCCGAAGGCAGCGGAGAGGAAGGCCTTCTGCTTCCGGTGCTGGGTCGCCATGTTGATGTCTTCGAAGAAATGGTTGATGCGCTTGTCATCCAAAACTTTGACGTAGAATTTATCTACCGCCGCATCGATGGCCGCCCGTCCACCCAGACGGTGATAGAGACTGTGGTCACGGTCGGCTTGGAATTTTGCTCGCGCAGATTCATCTGCGAACGAATACGTCACCTCTTCATAGACATAGGTGACCGCTGCTTTTTGTCCGCAGCTAGTGATGAGGAGTATAGATAAGACGGCGAGGAGGAGAGTTGGAGAGTTCACAGGTTTTGGGTGAGATTAAAAAGTATTTAAAATACTTGTTTAAAGCAAGGAACAATGGACCCCTTGACTCGGTCTTTGGAGGGGGCAGGCTGACGAGGCCTAATGAAGCTCAATCTTTTCAGTGATTACTCCCTCCGGGTACTCATGTATGGGGCGCTCAAGGGGAAGTCATTTCAATTGGAGGAAGTGACGAAGGCGTACGGGATTTCGCGACATCATTTGGCCAAGGTGGTGCAACGTCTTGCCCAATTGGGTTACCTCGAGACGCGTCGGGGCCGGAATGGCGGGATCACGCTCGCCCGGGCTCCCCATGAAATTCGCATCGGCCGATTAGTCCGCGAGACGGAGCAACAGCCGGCAATTCTTGAATGCTTTGATCCGGCCACCAATACCTGTCCGATCAACGGAAGTTGTCAGCTAAAAGGAATCATTGGACAGGCGCTGCAGGAGTTCTACGACGCGCTGGACCGGCATACCTTGCACGACACCGTTAGTGGCCCTCACCAGGCGCGCATGATGAAGACGTTGCTCGGTTGAAGGCCTGTCGATACACCGGAATTTTTGGTTTTTCGCTGACCATCCGGCAATCAGGTGGTCAGGCAGAGGGACAGGAATTGGAGTTCGGTAAAGAGACAGCAGACGCCGCCGGATTGCCGTTGGGTCAGTCGTGGCGACTGTCCTGAGGAGGGGAGTGGTGCGAACGGTTCCGGGAGCTGTGGGATTTGAGGTATGCGTAACCGTTGAGGGCTTCAGCAGTGGTGGCTCTCGGCTGACTTGAAACCGAGGCAACCGTGGCCCGCTTCACTCGCGAAGGTGGGGGCTTTACAGAGTCCGGAGGAGGCTGTTCGGGCAGGGGACCAGACATCAGCTTGTTCACTGGGTGTAGTTCATGGTCGGTTCTGCTGTTCCGAGCCGGTTCCCTCATTTCCAGTCAGTCAACGCCCTCGGAGTTCGTCGATACGGGCGAAGGTTCCTGGAGGGATCAGGCTCATGACCTGGGGATGGCTTTCGCAAATTCGCACCAAGTCTGCTTCGTCCTTTGCCCGCTTGCTGGACCTGCGCGAGGTGTCGGTCGCGGCCCAGAGCTTTCCCTGAACCACATCTGGGAGCGAAGCCACCGGCACTGGAACTCCGAAAACGACACCCTCGACGGATCGTGACGGGAAACTGCCGTAGCGATTGTTGATAGTGATTTGAATCCGAAGACGGCTGCCCGGTTGGGTGGCGTTCATCGAATGGGGAAAAGCCTCTACGACAAACCCGGCACCTTCGAGCGCTGTGCGGACCCCATCTGAGGCGGTGATGGCGAAATCTGCGTCCAGCGTCACCACGGGTTCTACGTACTGGTTCACCGCCAGCCCGCCGATCAGGCAGAACGGGACGCCGGTGCCACGAAGCGCTCTCACTAACCTGGCGAGATCATTTTCGCTGCCGGTGATTCCGGCGAAGAATTCGGCTTCGGACATCATGAGGTGAGTTGG
>JAPLUH010000377.1 GCA_026397675.1 Verrucomicrobiota bacterium | reverse complement strand
CACCGATCAGCGTCGCATTGCGGATCGTATAAGTCGTCAATGGCAGCGCACCCGGCACGCGCACGTCCGTAGGCTGCGGCTGGCCGTTCTGCTCGGAACCGCTGTCCTTGGCCGTCGGCTCCTGGATCCCGAACCAGAACTGGTTCTGACCGTTGTAGCCCATGTCGGTATCGAAGCCGTCATCGTCGTTGAACGCGGACACCAAGTACTTGGTGTTCACCGATCCACCGAAGAACTCAAACCCGTCATCGGCCGTGCAGTAGGCCTCGAGGTATTCCATCAGCGTACCGCGGCCTACCGCGCCCAGAGACCATCCATTGATCTCCTTGTCGGTCGTCAGCTTCTTGCCGCCGTGCCGCACCGAGACGTAGCGCATCGAACCAGAGCTGTCGTCATCATTGGTGCCACCAAAACGGTGTAGGTAGTCGATCTGGCCATTGACGGCATTGGTCACCGACAGGTCGGGCAATCCTTCATAGATTTCGTAGGAAACGCTGTTCGTCGTCCAAGCCGGGTTGTTTAGACGGGCATTGCCCAAGACGACGATGCCACCCCAAAGACCTCGGGAAGGGAAGGGAAGGTCACCCGGATCGGTCACATCGTCGGCCTCCGCGGTGAAGATAATCGGTCGAGTCGGAGTTCCGTTGGCGTTGATATTGCCGCCGCGGCACACATACAGACAGCCGAAGTCGTTGGCTGCGCTGCTCAAGGTTCCGGAGCCCGAAACCCCTTTCACCACCGTGCCCGCCTCGATGTTCAAGACGGCGTTGCTCATCACGTACGTGAAGCCCGTCAGGATGTACGTGTTGGTCGCCACCCAGTTGTGGCTGCCGTACAGGTAGCCTGTGATGCGGTTGGTTTCGCCTCGGACCTGGGTGCCGATCAGCGCGGAAGTCAGGGTGATCCAAAGGATCAGCCATGCTGGGATTCGACGAGTTTTCATGATTTATAACCTGCAGCCCTTCGTTTCAACCGGAACCGGTTTTGAGCACCGCAAGTTTTACAATAATCCAGAGCCCATGTGACAACCGCATGACGCTTGGATGTTTTTTCCGTAAACACCGCCCGAGTTCTATTCCTTTGGATGCAACCTTCAGGGATGCGCTTCCGTCACACCCTCCGGACCGTCCGCCAATAGCATCGAACAGGATTCACAACGGAAAATTTCAGGTGACGACCCGTTTCCAGCTTGGACTCGGCAGGCGGGACCTCTAGCAAGATAAGGGACATGCCTTCGTCTCAGCGAAGCCGGCAGATCTCATGAAGTACAACGCCATCTGGATTTCGGACCTTCACCTCGGGAGCAAGCATAGCCAGGCGGATCTTCTACTGTCGTTCCTGCACAACCACGAATGCCGCCACCTGTATCTAGTGGGTGACATCATCGATGGCTGGGAGCTCCGACGGCGATGGCTTTGGAGCAGCGAGGCCAATACGGTCATCCAGAAAATCCTGCGGATGAACCGCAAACAGACCCAAGTCACCTACGTTTTCGGGAACCATGATGAATTCATGGAGCAATTTCTGGGTTTAAACTTGGGTGGAGTGCGCCTAGTGGAACGGGCCATTCACGAAGGTTTGGATGGACGACGTTATCTCGTGCTTCACGGCCACCAACTCGATGGGTTGGTCCTCTTCAACCGACTACTCGAGCGCGTGGGAGCCCGTCTTTACGACTGGATTCTCGAATTTAACCTGCACTTCAACCGACTCCGACGTCGGATGGGCTTCGGATATTGGTCGGTGGCCGCCTACTTGAAATTCCAAGCCAAGGGCGCTGTCCGCTACGTCACCCAATATGAAGAGGCCATGGTGCGATTAGCGCGTCAGGCGGGTGTCGAGGGCGTCATTTGCGGTCACATCCACCGAGCTGAAATCCGGACGGTCCAGGGCTTCGAATACCTCAACTGCGGCGACTGGGTGGAGAGTTGCACCGCTCTGGCCGAGGATTTTGAAGGCAACATCCATTTGCTGAGGCTCGACGACTCAAAAAACACACCCCTGAACAACCCTGCGGTGGGCGGTGACTCCACCGCTGACCGGACACGGATGCGGAGGTCCGAACTCTCAGCCCGCCGACTAACCCCCATAGACCCGGTACCGGAGACCGGCTCACTCTCGGAGGATTTGCCCCTGTTCCGGAGCACTGGACCTGGTACTCGTGAACGGATGACCCAGGCCGCGGAACTGCGAAGCCTCCGACGCCGGACCTGATTCGAACACGAGTGCCTGGGAGTCAGGCCAGGCGGCGCATTGCCGGAATCCATGATCCAGGAACGCGGAGCGCCCCCGGGGATTAATGTAGACCACATAGACTGGGCTACGAGTCGCATAGTGTGCGAGGCGTTGAACCACGCGCTCCAAGGTCAAACCCACGAAAGGGTTGTACAGAAACACCACCAACGGACCTTCTGGAGGCTGAAAGCGGACCGCATCCATCGTCTGGATCTCGAGACAAACTTCCGGATGCCTCAACCGGAGCGTTTGAAGGTTTCGTTCGGCCAACGTCGCTAGATCTTGAGACACTTCGACTCCGATCAACTGGCGAAATCCGGCCAAGATACCCACGGCCAGTCCCCGGCTTCATGCCGGACTTCCCGAGGACGGAATGCCGACAGGCCGTGTCGACGATCAAAAGACCATTGGGCGACGAATTGACTCACCCCAGTGTAGACACCCTCCCGCCGCAGAGTAGCAAGGGCGAGCACCGCGTATTTTCTGATCACCCAGAGAGAAGTTCTGGAGGAAGCAATCTCCATATCCTCAACCCTGTTCTTCCCATGCGTCCAAGAGGCTTCATTGGGGTGACATTTTCGAGTCATTGACTCGGAGGCGTTGCCGGGCCGATCACCGATCAGATAGATTACTCGCTGAGCAATCGCATGAGAACCTTGGCCACTTGGACGACGGAAACCCTCTTCAACTATGTCCACGGAAACTATCTGGTCTACAACACCTGTTGGGAGGATCCGCGGCTCGATCGGGAAGTCCTTGGTCTGGGTGCGGAGGATGAATTGGTCCTCATCACGTCGGCGGGCTGCAATGCTCTGGACTACGCGCTCGACGGACCTCGGCGGATTCATGCCGTAGACATGAACTTTCGCCAGAACGCCCTGCTGGAGCTCAAGCTGGCCGGCATCCGGAATTTGGAACACGACGAGTTTTTTGCGATCTTCGGCGACGGCGGAACCCCCTCCTTTCGAGCCTGGTACCAACAACGATTACGGCGTGACCTTCCGTTGTCCGCTCGAGAGTACTGGGACGATCGAACCCACTTT
>JAPLUH010000291.1 GCA_026397675.1 Verrucomicrobiota bacterium | reverse complement strand
GACGGGTTGTGCGCCGAAGGCTCGGAACTGTTGCAGTTCTCCGGGACTGAAATCGCCTTCGGGTCCGATGGCGATGGCCAGCCGACGGTCGGCAGGGGATCTTGAGAGAGACTTCAGTGCTTGGCCCAGAGGTGGAACCCCGGGTTCTAGGGATGCAACCCAGAGCCGGGTTGTGTCGGAGGGAGCTGAGTGCGCCAACGCATCAGCCAAAGATAATGGGCCGAGAAGTTCCGGGAGCCAGGCGTTGCGTGACTGTTTGGCTGCTTCGATGAGTGTCTGGGTCCACATCGTTCGCTTTCGGTCTACCTCGGCGGCGGGCACCCGTGCCACGCACCGTTCGGTGTCGAGTAAGACCAACTGTTCTACGCCCAATTCCACGGATTTTTCCAGGAGGGTATCCAAGGCCTTGCCCTTCAGCAGGGATTGCAACAGCACCACGCCGGGACGGGGCCTCGGCTGGATCTGACGTTGGATGACCCGCACCTCTACGAATTTCCGCCCCGAGCTAAGGATCTCCGCCTCGATGAGAGTGCCTTGGCCATCGAGGATTTCCACCCGGTCGCCCGGTTCCAGGCGCAGCACCTGGGACGCATGACGGGCCTCAGATTCGCACAGTGTGAAGACCGACGCTGAACACCGGTCCGGGGGGGCGAAGAATCGGTGCATGAAAAAAGGAGGGCTAGCCCGGTGCGAAGGACGGGAGTCCGTCGCACCGGTTTGAACCTATTTGAAGAAGGCGCGCGCTTTCTCGAAGAAGCCCTTGGATTGCGGATTCACGTTCTCGTCGCACAGGGCGGCGAACTCCTCAAGCTTGGCGCGCTGTGCGGCATTGAGACGCTGTGGAATCTCCGCCCGAACGGTGACGAGCAAGTCTCCTTGGCCACCGCCTTGGAGATCTTTCACGCCCCGCGTCTTGAGACGAAAGGTGCTGCCAGATTGCGTTCCGGAGGGAATGGCAATGCGTGCCTTGCCCGTGAGGGTGGGGATGTCGATTTCGCCCCCGAGGGCGGCTTGCACGAAGCGGATCGGCACTTCGCAGGTAAGGTCTCGGCCGTTGCGGCCAAAGATCTCGTGTTCTTGCACATGGATCATGACGTGCAGGTCGCCATTGGGCGCACCTCGGACACCGGCGGCACCATTGCCGGAGGAACGCAATCGGACTCCGGTGTCGACACCCGCGGGGATGCGGATGCGTACGGAGGTCTTCTGATTGACACGACCTTCGCCGCTGCAAGTGCGGCACGGGCGCTCGATGACCTTGCCAGCTCCGGAACACCGGGGGCAGGTCTGGCGCATCATGATGATGCCGGCATTGCGCGTTACTTGGCCGCGACCGCCGCAGGTCTGGCAGGGCACTGTCTTCGAGCCCTTCTCAGCGCCACCGCCGCTACACGGCTCACAGCGCATTGGCTTGCTGAAGCTGAGCTCCTTTTCGGTGCCAGTGACGGCCTCTTCGAGAGTGATCTCTAAATCGTACCGGAGGTTTTCGCCCTGGGTGGGGCCTTCATCGTCACCCCCGCCACCACCGCCACCGAAGAACTGCTCAAAGATACTGCCGCCACCACCACCGCCACCGCCTCCGAAGACTTCTCGGAAGATGTCGCCCGGGTCATGGAAGCCACCGCCACCGCCGCGGGCTCCTCCGGCCCCGGCCCGCATGCGCGGATCGAAGGCCGCATGGCCGTACTGATCGTACGCGGCGCGTTTCTGGGGGTCGTTGAGGGCTTCGTAGGCCTCGCCCAATTCCTTGAATTGCTCTTCGGCTTCCTTGTTGCCCGGGTTTTTGTCCGGGTGGTATTGGACGGCCAATTTTCGGTAGGCCTTCTTCATCTGCTCTGGCGTGGCATCGCGTTCCACACCGAGCACCTCGTAATAATCCCGCTTCTTCGAGGCAGCCATGGTTCAGGAT
>JAPLUH010000373.1 GCA_026397675.1 Verrucomicrobiota bacterium | reverse complement strand
TTCCGGGGCGCTAATTTGAGTGAGGCGTCCGCGCAGGGGGCTGGTTTTGGCGAAGCCATTTTCGACGGTGCCAATTTGATCCGAGCCAACTTGGACGGCGCCAGCGCCATTAAATCGAGCTGGACGAAGGCTCGCGTGCATTTGGCCTCCATTCAGGATGCGCGACTCTTGGAATCTCAATTGCATGAGACGGAGTTCAACCAGGCCAACCTGACGGGAAGCGACTTGCGTGAATGCGATGTCAGCCGTGCCGATTTTGGTAAGGCGGACCTGCACGCGATCCAATTGCGTGGATTGACGAACTACACGAGCGCCAACTGGATTGGTTCGGACATTCGGGACATCGATTTTACTGGGGCGTATTTGGTGCGTCGCCACATCGTGGATGAGAACTACCTCGAGGAGTTTCGTAACCAGGGCAAGATGGCTCGGGTGGTCTATTGGCTGTGGTGGCTGACCTCCGATTGCGGACGAAGCTTGTTCCGATGGGTGGCGCTCAATTTTCTGTTGATCGGTGGCTTTGCCGTCGCGTTCGCACTACTCCCGGACAGTCTCACCAAGGTGGATCCGGAGGTTCCGATGAAGTCGGCGGGCTTCGCAACGGCCGTCAAAGCGGGGGCGCTGAGTATTAATGGAACGGTGGTTCACTATGATCCCGAAAAAGACTCCCTGAATCACCTTTGTGAGAAGATTCATGAGTCGACCCACCAGGCGATCACCGCGGCCTATCTGCCTAAAGATGACACCTTGGCGTTATGGTCGACGCAATCGTCCCTGGATCTGAAGGATCAGGACGGTGGCAATCTTCTCGCGGCCTCCAATTTGGCGGCGGCCGAGGGCAAAGAAGCCAGTTGGCAAAGTTCGGCCCCGCTCGGAGTAGTGACTCCGGCATTGTTTGTCCCGTCCGACTTCCAACGCAGTTGGTATGAGACTATTTATTTTTCCTTCGTCGTGGCACTGACCCTCGGTTTCGGAGATATCCTGCCCAAGACCGTGGCCGCCCAATTTGTCGTGAACTTGCTGACCCTAGTGGGTTACGTCGGACTGGGTGGATTACTCACTATCTTCAGCAACCAGTTGGGCCGTCGCGGCGAATAAACAACCTTATGAAACCGGGCGAAGGATCTTCCAACAAACCAGCACCCTCCTCGGTTTCTCCGGATCAGCAACCCGGCAGGGCCGTTCGGTTGGCCCGTTCGCTGGGTTCGATGCTTCAAGGCGCCTTAAGAGGAAAGAACCAGAAGGCGGATGCTCAGGACGCCGAGGCCAACCCGGCCTTGTCGATTTGGAAAGCGACCCATGGTCACGGAGGGGCAAAGCCGGTCGTTCCACCACCGCAGCCCAAACCGGCTCCGAAACCCAAGGCGCCGGCCGGAAAGGGCGGACGCCGAGGCAAAGGAGCTGTCATCGCGCCGCGCCGGCCGATCATTCAAGTCATCGAGCGGCCACGACCGACGTTGAACCGCGGTAAGCCGGTACCAGGATCGGTGACCACTGAGGCCGGCCTCATCGTTCCAGCGGCGCCGGCGCTCATTAATCCGTATGCCGGATGGTCGCAGACGGACGTCCAGGACCGCATTCGCCAACTCCTCGGGGATGTCGAGGTTCCTCGATTCAGGAAGGCTGTCTTCGAAACCTTGCGCCGACTCCGGGATCCCGACACGACTCCCGGAAAAATCATAGAGGTCATGTCGGTCGATGCCCAGTTAGTGGGCAAGGTAATGAACACGGTGAACTCCACCGCGTACTCTCCGAAGAGCAAGGTTCAGTCCTTGGATCACGCCATCATGCTCATGGGAAATGCGGACTTAGAGCGCATCGTCATGATTGTCGGTTCGAAGGCGGCGATGCCCAGTCAGACCCATGCCAAGTTTGCGCTCGGCGACTTCTGGCGAGCGAGTTCACGCCGGGCGGTGCTGGCTCGAGAACTCGCCGACATCGTCCAACCGTCCAAAGCCAATCTGTCCTTCACCGCAGGATTTCTTCAGGACCTCAGTGTGCCGCTCATCGTCAGCAGCAAGAAGGACGACTACATGAAGATTTTTTCGACTGCGATCGAAGAAAAGCGGGACCTGCACACGCTGGAACATGAGACTATGGGATGGGATCATGCCGAAGTCGGGGCCTTGATCGCATTGAACTGGGAATTGCCGGAAGATGTGATGCTTTGCATGAAAGATCACAATGATGCTGCGGCCCAGACACGGCCGGATGCGGCCCACTATGTGAGTACTCTTCACCCGTCTCATGGCGAGGAATGGAACGAGATCTTCGCCAACAAGGTTGGGCAACGATATCAGGTACCCCGTGAGGCGTTGGATGACGTGTGCAACAACTCCATTAGCAAGGCCGCAGAACTCGCGAAGCTCTTCTGAGAGTCTTTGGACCTGCTTGAGAGCGGGGAATCCTGGCTGGCGGTATCATTAGTTTTCACACCGTCACTGACGGTTGGTTTTTGACCGCCTGGATGTTGCCCGAGGACCTTCTGGGTAGTGACAGATCTCCGAGCGGTCCGGCTCTGCGGCGGTCCGTGTCTGCGGACGTGGCGCTTTCGGAGAAATCGCCCCACCTCGGAGGCGTTCGGGTGAGGTGGGGTTTTTGGGAGGACCACCGTGCTGTGGCCGGATGAAGCTCCAAGGTCAGGACCGATCTTCGTTCAGACCTGCTCGAACAATCGTTCCATCCAGGCTTCGCCTCCGGTGCGCTCGAAACCGCCCGGGATGAAACGTCCACTCGATGTTCCAAAGAGCGCAATGCCGCTGGAGAGGACTAGATCCCAGACTTTGGAGGGTGACCCGCACTCATCCAAATGCGTGAGGAGCAACCCATGCGGTCGGAAGGGCATGAACTGCTTCACCTGATTTTGGAGGATGGATGCCTCATACGCTGCATTGAGGGTGAGCAGCAGGCAGTCCGGTTCAAAGCGGTCGAGGAGATTGGCCATCCGATCGGAGACATCCGGATCGGTGGGGTTCCAACCGGGCAGGTCTAGAAATTCGCGGGAGCACGGCGGCAGCCCGGGGTTCCAGGTGGTCTCCACGGGAATTCCCAGCAGTTCGGCATGCTGTGATAAAAACTCCGCTGAATTAGCGACGATTCCATCGAGGCACCAGATCCGGCAATCGTGCCGATGGCGGAGTGATTCGATGGTAATCCACTTGGCGGTCGCCACGCTTTTGCCGGAGCCCGCCGCCCCAATGAGGGCAATCCGGCGGGGTGTTTTTGGAATCCGCTTGGTGCCTTTATCCCATGCAGCGAGCAGTGCAGCGCCGAGCTGGAGACAGGCCTCCTGGTTGGTCAATGCCGCGCCCGAACTGGGAATAGACTGGTGCACCTTCCGGGCGGAGTCCTCATTGAGACCGAGACTCCGGAGCAGCTCCATCGTCCGGGCTTCTTTCGGAGCAGAGCGGACCCGAGCAACCGGTGAATCGGAGGTTATCGGGGTCGGTATTATTGGGGCAGGGGCCTGAGCCCACGCCTCAATTTCCATGGCTCCCCAAATCCGGCCAATGCCGGCCGACGGGACGCGCTTGAGTTGCACCACGATGGCCGAGGATCCAAGGCTCTGATGCACCTTGGCCAAGGCTTCTTCGGCTGTGTGGCCTTTGAAGAGCATCAGGCCTGTCTGAGGAATCGCGGATCGATCAGAGGAATGGAGACTCATGTCGATGAATCAAGGCAGGCTGGGGATCGAGTACTCGGTGTTGACCCGGAGCCGTGGAGGCAATTCTTCGTAGGCCAGAAACCGCAGGTCCGGATAGGTAGGGCCGAAAAACTTTCGGAGCCCAAGGCGAATGACTCCGGAACACAGCAATAGGGGAATGCGCCCTTCGGCCACAGCGGGTTGGATTGCCTTCCCGATATGGAAGCTGAGGTGCTGCGCCGCCATGGGCGTTAAGGCCAACGTATTCTCGGTCATTCCCGGATGGAGTCCTTTGGCCAACTCTTCTTCTAGCCAACTTTCCAAAGTGATGGCCGAGAGATTACCCCGCTCATCCAGGTAGCCTTTGACCAACTCTGGACCAATGGAACGACGGGCTTGTTCGGACAATTCGTCGATGTTCTTGGTGGTCGCTGAGCTGTCGGCCACCCGCTCTAGGATGCTCACCAGGTTGCGGATCGAAATGCCCTCGATGAGCAAATTCTGAAGGATGCGCTGGATCTGTCCCAGATTGAGTTGTGCGGGCACCAGCTCGTTGACCAGGGCCGGTTGGGTCTTCTTGAGATTGTCGAGGAGTCCGTCCACATCTTGTCGGCTAAGCAATTGGTGGGCATGCCGGCGGATGCACTCCTGGAAATGCGTGACGAGCACAGAGGTGGTATCGACCACCGTGTACCCCGCCAATTCCGCGCTGCTGCGATGGAGTTCATCGATCCAGACGGCAGGCAAATTGAAGACCGGCTCCGTGGTGGCCTCGCCAGCAATCACCTGGTCGCTATGACTGATGTTCATGGCGAGCCAGCGGCCCGGGCGCAATGTTCCGCGACCGACCATGTTTCCACGGAAGAGGATTTGGTACTCTTGTGAGTCTAATTGAAGATTGTCCCACAGGCGGACCGAGGGGACCACGAAGCCCATGGTCTGGGCGAAATTCTTTCGAACTCCAGTGACCCGCTCCAAGAGGTCTCCGCCCTTGCTCACATCGGCCAAGGTGACCAATCCAAATCCCAACTGAACTTCCAGCGGATCGACGGAAAGAAGTTGCTGAATGGGTTCCTGACCGGCCTTGGGTGCATCTTTGGCAGCCGCTTCATTGGTTGCGGATTCCAAACCAGAGAGGGATGCCGGTCGCTCGGGCAGTGTCCGCCACAAGGCAAAGAGGAGACCGGAAGTGCACAGCAAGAGAACCGTCGGGAACCCGGGCATCAAGGCCACAAATCCCATCGCACCCGCAGTCAGAAGGATGGGGCGTCGTTG
>JAPLUH010000332.1 GCA_026397675.1 Verrucomicrobiota bacterium | reverse complement strand
GATCATACGCCCTCGGAATGGCATCGCGGGCCAGATCGGCCTCGCCGGGTACCAGGTCCATCCGCACCTGATAGGGCTCGAAAAAAGCCCGCATCCGGTAGTAGTCGGTCTGGGGCAGGGGATCATACTTGTGGTCGTGGCATTTGGCGCAATTGAGCGTCAGCCCCAGGAACGCCTTGCCGACATGCTCCACGGTCTCGTCGAGCCATTGGTTGCGGTTGAAGAGAAAGTAGTTCCGCGCGAGGAAACCAGTGGCCCGCAATTGCTCGAGGTCGTCGGGGTGCGATTCGTCGGCGGCGAGCATGAGGCGGATCATCTCGTCATAGGGCAGGTTGGCATTGAGCGATTCGACGATCCAATCACGCCAGTGCCACAGGTGCCGCGCGCTGTTGCGGTGTTGGTCGCCGAGGCCCCAAGGGTCGCTGTAGCGCCACACGTCCATCCAATGACGGGCCCAGCGTTCCCCGTGGCGAGGGTCTTCGAGCAGTCGATCCACCGTGCGTGCGTAGCCCTCTTCGGACGGGTCGCCTAGGGCCTGCCGCATCTCGGCTTCGGTGGGCGGCAACCCGATGAGGTCGAGGTACAGGCGACGGATTTGGAGGCGTCGAGGGGCCTCGGGCCGTGGGGACAGAGTAGCGGCTTCATGGCTCCGGGAGATGAAGGCATCGATGGGGTTCCTCACCCAATCGCCGCGAGCCACTGTCGGTACGGGCGGGCGTTGGCGGGGTCGGAATGCCCAATGATCCCTCGGATCCGCTTCGGGGGTTTCGCCCGCAGGGGCGCTCGCTCCGTCCGTGATCCACTGCTTCAACAACGCAACCTGAGCCTCGCTGAAGGGTTGGCCCTCGTGTTCGGGCGGCATGCGCTCGTCGGCGTCGGCGCTCGACGTCCGTAGAACCATCACCGACTGCTCTGCCTTGCCGACCACCAGCACCGGACCGTGCTTCCCGCCCCGGAGCATTCCCGCCACCGTGTCGAGCCGCAGGCCAGCCTTCTGCTGCAGTGCCCCGTGGCAGGACACGCACCGTTCCCGCAGCAGGGGTTTCAGCACTGCTTCATAATCGCCCGCCCACAAGCGGTTGAAGGGCATAAGGCCCCCAACGAGAGCCAGCAGGCCTCCCAGAACAAATCGAAGCCATGGGATGGGACGTTGAAAAACCATGTGTCAGCGATGTAAGCAGGACCGTCTGTAACTGCCGAACAGGCCAATTTACGAATTGGGAGCCGAATCGGGAGCTGGAACTACGATACAATCCCCGTGAGGCCCAAGGCCAGAGGTCTCTCAAGTTCGGTAAAAGTCGCCCGAGATGCGGTGTCGCTCGAATCGCCCATTTCTGTGAGTTTCCAAGTCTTCGTTCTATCGGTGACAAGGACCCTGGTTTAGACCCACGCCACGGCCTTCCATCGGGCCAAACTCAGCCCCAATCGCTTCTGTCGAGCGTTCTTGGATTCCGTCTGCCGATCCGCTAGGTTTTCTAACTTATGTCCGAATTGCAGGAAGACTCACCGTTGGATCGACTCTGGAAGGAGTACGCCCGGACCTTCCGACAGTTCGACGATCTGACCTTGGCGCGGTGGTGCTCCCAGACCTTGGGGCAGCTTCACGGGCAAGTGTGGCGACTGTCTCATCCGCTGGTGGGCGCTTACCGATTGGGATCTCAGTTGGCCCACGATCGTCAAATTTGGCTCAAGCGTCTGGTCAGCATTCCCGCCGGCTACATCGAGTCGCCGTGTTGCCGGGCTCCGCTGCTGCCGCTCTTCACCCGGGATGTGGTCGCCAATGGCTTGCGGTGCCACCATTGCGGCGAGACGTGCGTGCCGTTCGAAGAAGTTTCCGACGCACTCCGACCTCGGTTCGAGCGCTGGGCTGAGCAATATGAGGAGGTCCATCAGGTCGCCCACTGGGATGACAAACAGCGGCGCAAATCCAAGGACTATGACGCCGCCTTCGAAGATGCGGCGCAAGATGCTGAGAAGCTTCTCATCGAGGCGGCCACCGAATTGATGCCGCCGCTTTTGGAGTCGTACGCGGCCGTGATTTGGGAAGATCAGGACGAGTGCTTGGAGGTGCGCCCCGAGGATGTGGTCTTGTGAAGGAGGGCTCTGAGATTTCAATTCCTTCGACCGCATCGCGGATGCCTCGATGGCTTCGGATCGGCCTCAAGATCGTCTTGGGAGGGGTAGCGGTCTTGGCCACCTTGCTGTTGGTGGGTCTGCTGAGTTTCGATTGGATCGTCAAGGGGATCATCCAATCGCGCGTCAACGCCAGTGGAGTGGCCGAGGTGGAAATCGGTAGCCTCAATATTGGACTGTTCCGTCCCCACCTTGAAGTGCGCGACCTTAAGGTCTTTGGTCAGTCTCAATTCGGGGGTGTGCAGTTGCTCGATCTGCCGGAACTGCGTGTGGAGTACGATCGGGACGCCTTCAAGCGTCAGGAATTGAAGTTCCGGTTGGTGCGCATCCGAATTAATGAGCTGACTCTAATGGACGGCTTCGCCGGCGGGCAGACTAACATGTTCCAGCGCCTGCAGGGCTATTCGGAACTGGTCGTCGCGTACACCAATCGTATTGGTGAACTCACTAACCGCATAGACCTCGACCGCGCCCAGCGGGTGGGCAATGCGACCTTTCGCGGTATTGATCGACTGGAGTTGACCTTGGGGCGCGTCCGCTTCGTGGACGTCAAAGATCCCCTGTCGGAAAAGATGGCGGCCTTGAACATCAACCGACGGGTGATGACCAACATCGCCGACCTGCCGGGTCTGGCACCGTTGGCGATGGAGCTTTTGGTGCGAACAACCCTCGGTGCCAAACCGGTCAACCGGTAGAACCGCAGAAAGCAGCGGTGATAGAAATCCGCTCACCCACCCGCGTTAGAGGTTCCAAGGGATTCTATGACTATCCTCTGGCTTGCTTTCGGAGCCACCCCAACGGGGCAGAGGGTGGTACTGCGGGCTGATGATATGCTGCCATTCCCTTGGGAATCTAAGGGCTGCGCTGAAATCTGCGGTTTGGAGAGACGGTTCAGAGGACGGTGCCGAGAGATGGCCCAGAGCGAAGGTCTGGAGGGGCTGAGACCCACTCCAGGACCGCGTTGCGAGCCCTATTTCGAGCTCGGCCCTAGGCGACCACATTAAGACCGTGAGCTTCTACGGCCCATGGGCCCCGAGAACCAGAATCCGCTCGATATCGCCAGTCCGGCTCGGGCCGG
>JAPLUH010000194.1:9730-11523 GCA_026397675.1 Verrucomicrobiota bacterium | reverse complement strand
CCCAGGGCCATCAAGTCGGGCGTCACCCGGAACTGGTACACCGTTTCGGCGAAGGATTGAAAATCCATGGTCCCGAAGGTCACGCCTCGCGCCACCACATAGGCGTAAATTCCCAGCGAGAGCGCGCAGCCCACCATCCCTCCCAGACCCGAGAGCAGCACGCCCTCGATGAGGAACGAAACCACGATGGCCGCCCGCGAATAGCCCAGCACCCGCAGCGTGCCAATCTCCCGGGTCCGCGAAGCGACGTTGGCGTACATGGTGTTCATGGCAGCTAAGACCGCTCCCACCGACATCGCCGTGCCCAACAGCCCAGCCAGAATATTGAAGGGCACCGCGGTGGCCGTCTGCTTGGAATAATACTCGGTCTCCGGCTCGGCGCGCAGGCCCAGCCGCTTGTCTTGGGCGATCCGGTTGGTGAGCGAGCGCATTGCCGCTTCATCCCGCGGGCGCAGCAAGATGCTCGAGTACCTCTCGGAACGATCGAAGATTCCCCGGGCTTCGTCGGCATCCATCCAAACCTCCGAATCGAAGGCACTGCCGCCGGCTTCGAACAAGCCTACCACGCGGAGCCGGTCCGGGCCGGCCCGGATAATCCCGCCCAACTCGAAGCCTTCAAACCGACCCGCCAGCTTCTTCGATACCGTCACTTCACGCTGGCCCGGTTGGAACCAGCGCCCCTCCACCAAAGAGACTTTGGGCCGCAGCTCCAATCCACGCGGTGTGACGCCACGAATGAGCGTGTTGGCCGATCCCGGAGCCGCGCGACGCGGTGCGTTGATGATCATTACCAACTCCGCCGACACCACCGGCTGCCCCCCGGCATTGCGGTCAATTTCTTCGAAAAACTGCAAGGTCCGGAACTGATCTCGAGTGACCAGACTGCCGGATTCGGCCTGCGACCCCTTGCGCACCACCAAGATGTTGCCCGGTTCGCCCGTGCGGGCACTGCTCGATTCGATGCCCTTGGCCAAGGCCTTGAGCAAGATGACTACTGACACGACCGCTGCCACCCCGACGACCGTGAACAACGTCGTCCGCCATCGGATGAGCACGTTGCGGTAGTTGTATTTAAGTGGGAGAGCCATGGAGCGTGGGCTTATGCAGGGGGCTGGTCTGACTCAGTCGAGGGTTTTGAGACCGGAGACCACGCTCATTCGGGCCACAGAAATCGAAGGGCCTATGGCGGCCAATATTCCCAAGAGGGCCGCGACGATCCCGCCGGTAGCCATGATGTGGGGTGTCACTTCGAAATGGACGAGGAACCCTTGCGAGAGCTTCTGGAGATTGATGGTGGACCAGAATAACCACGCGCCACCGATGCCGACGAAGGCCCCGACCATGGAGAGTCCGAAACTCTCGGCCAGGATGAAGGCGAAGAGTTCGTGACGTCGAAATCCCAAAGCCTTGAGCACGGCCAATTCCCGGAATCGCTCCCGGATCGCCATGCTCATGGTGCTCACGCACACGAGGATGAGCGTGAAGACCACCACCGCGCTTATGCTGCCAAAGAGCATCTTCACATTGCCGAACATGCTCACAAAACCCAATTGAAAGGCTCGTTCGGTCTCTGCTCGCACTTCGGCCGAAGTGTTCTCAAAGGCGGCGTTCACCCGTTCGATGACGCCGTCCACCGCGGCGGCCGAATCAGCCATTATGTACCAAGTGCCGACCATGCCCCAGTCGTCCATTAATTGGTCCAACAAGGCATGGTGAAAAAAGCAGTTCCGATCATCGATGGTACCGGCATAGACCACTTCAATGGTCAGCTCCAAATCCACCGGATAAAACGT
>JAPLUH010000194.1:0-9723 GCA_026397675.1 Verrucomicrobiota bacterium | reverse complement strand
CTCGTGGTGGTCTCGTCACGGAAGAGTCCGCCAAAATAAGTGAAGGGCGACACCTGCCGCAGGCCCGGTATCTTCTCAATGATCGTGCGCTGGCGCGCCGGCAAGGGTTGGGCCAACGAGACCTTGTTGCGCGCGATGATTCGGAACGAAGCCGCCTCGCTTTCTGGAGGCACGGTCAACTCGCGCTGCAACGTCAGCAACGTGACCAAGAGAGCGCAACTCATGGCCACACTCAGTACAGTCAGCAAGGCCCGACGCCCGTTGCGCAACGCGTTCTTGAGGACAAACCCGGGAATGGTGATGCCGGAAGCCCGAGGCCGCCGCTCCGACGGGGAAGTCGCACGCTGGGAGCCAGCCGGGTTCATGCCACGAACTCACCCTTTTCGAGGTGAACGCTTCGAGTGCCATAGCTGGCCGCCTTGGGATCATGGGTGACCATGACCACGGTCTTGCCGGCATCCCGAGCTAAGGACTGGAGAATTCCTAACACGTCGGACGCGGATTTAGAGTCGAGATTGCCCGTGGGTTCGTCGGCAATGATCAGGGTGGGATCGGTGGCAATGGCGCGGGCGATGGCCACCCGCTGCTGCTGACCTCCGGACATTTGATCGGGCCGATGGTGTCCGCGATCGGCCAAGCCCACCAACTCCAGGGACGTCTCAACCTGGCGGCGTCGCTCGGCCTTAGACAAGGCAGTCAGCAGGAGGGGCAGTTCAATATTCTCAAAGGCCGTGAGCACCGGGATGAGATTGAAGCTCTGAAAGACGAAGCCCACGTTCTGGTTGCGCCAGTCGGCCAATTCCGACTCATTCAACCCGGCCACATTAACACCCTGAACCTCCACGGTTCCGCGCGTGGCGGTGTCGATACCGGCCAAGATATGCAACAACGTAGATTTACCAGAACCCGACGGACCCATGAGCACCACGAACTCTCCGGGAGCGATGTCCAGAGAGACCCCGTTGAGGGCGCTCACATCAATGTCGCCTTGCCGGTAGACCTTGAAGAGATCTCGGATCTGAACAATCGGTGAGGATGTCTCCGGCATGGGTGTAGGAATGCGGGTATTAGGCAACCGGAGAGGGCTCAAATATTTTGAGTTCAGGCGCTGAAGCTCTCGCCGCAGGAACAACTGGTGGCCGCGTTGGGGTTCTTCACCTTGAAGCCACCCTCTTGCAGCGCATCGGCATAATCCAATTCGCTGCCGGTCACGTACAAGGCGCTCTTCGGATCCACCACCACACGAACACCGGCGCTCTCGACGAGAATGTCCCGGTTCTGAGGCTTGTCCTGGAGGTCCATCTTGTACTGGAGACCCGAACAACCACCGCCGACCACTGAAACCCTCAGCACGCCCTGAGGACGCCCCTGCTTGGTCAGCAAACCCGATACCTTGCGGCCCGCGTTCTCTGTCAGCTTAATGAGCCGCTCATCCCCCACCCGGAAGGACGGCAGCGGACTGGCGGCGGCTCCAATTTTTCCTGCAATCATCGTTAGAACACAAACCTACGAACGGACCCCTTCCAAGTCAACGAACCCTCCACGAAGAACGGCGGCGTGTCAGAACCCCTCTGTGTCGCCAAAACGTGACTCGCCGGGAGTCCACGCTTCCTTCACTTTCTGGTAAGACTGCCGCTGGTAAACTCCGATCGTCCCCTTCCGATGACCTTCCGATCTCCCACTCTTTCGACCTCCCATCGCGGATTCACCCTCATCGAATTGCTGGTGGTCATCGCCATCATCGCCATTTTGGCCGGCATGCTATTGCCGTCGTTGGCCAAAGCGAAGTCCAAGGCCACCGGCATTCAGTGCATGAACAACGGCCGGCAGCTCATGCTCGGCTGGCGGCTCTACGTCGACGACCATCAGGAGCGACTGCCTCAATCTTATGGTCCCAATGAGTGGGTGCACGGATCCCTCGATTTCAACAACGGCAACCGTAGCAACTGGGACGTGGATCAAGATCTCTCCAAGGGGCTGCTGTGGTCCTATGTGGGCAAATCGGCCCAGGTGTTCAAATGCCCGGCCGACCTGAGCACCGTCACCGTTGCGGGAGCCCGCAAATCTCGGGTCCGCAGCATGTCCATGAATGGCTGGATCGATTCCACCGATGTCTCCTCCTTCGGTGGCTCATTCCGGATTTACAAGAAATACTCCGATTTCAACGACCCCGGTCCGTCGATGACTTGGGTGTTCATGGACGAGCGGGAAGACAGCATGAACGACGGTGAAATGATCGTGGGCATGTTCGGTTATCCGAGCACCCCCTCAGCTTGGAAGATCGTGGATTACCCGGCCAGCTACCACAATCAGGCCGGCGGCTTGTCATTCGCCGACGGGCACTCCGAGATCAAGCGCTGGAGAGACAAACGCACCTTCCCTGCCCTGAAAAAGGGTCAGGAAATCCCGCTCAACGTGGCCTCCCCCAACAATCCAGACGTGCTGTGGCTCATGGAGCGCACCACCCGTCCGCTCTGATCGGCGTTCTTCGAGACGGGCCCACGGGGAGATTTCCCTCGGGCCGGCTCCTTCGGCACACGAGCCCGAACCCTAGCCCTTGTACCCCAAGAGGTGTCGCTGCTTGATGAGGGTGGCTACCTCGTTGGGTACCATGGGTTCCCAACCCGGCTCATTGTCTTGCAGCATTTTAAGAACGTTGCGGCTCAACACGCTCATGTTGGCCTCGTTCACATCGCGCAGGCCTTGGATGAAGAAGTTCTCCATCAAGAACAGGTACAAGTGCCGCAAATGCGGAGCCACGCGCAGATTACCTGAGGTAATGATCGCCCCGCTCTCGGGATCCTTGAAGGGATAGACGAAGAGCTTGAGGTCGTTTTTGAACATCCGCCCGAAGCTCTCCAAAATGCCGCCGGCCAACTCGGAATAATACCGCTCCTCAAACAATTCCTTGAGCGTGGGAATACCCATGACGAAGCCCACGGGGTTCTTGGTGAAACGGTGGAGGTAGGCCGCCAAGCGGTGAAACTCACCGTGGTTGGAGATCAACACCGGGTGACCCAGGGTGGTCAACATGTCTACGCGGTCGAGGAAGTCTTGGTGATCAATCCGCCCCTCAGCGCTCAGATTCTTGAGGGTCATTTCCATCAAGACCACTAGGTTTTTGCCGTCCACATTGGGCTCCTGAATGAACTGAGCCTGTGCGTAGCGCAGCATGTCGACGGTGACATGGGTGACCGGCCGGAATGATCCGCGCTCCACGAGGATGCTCTTTTTGTACAAGGCATCGGCCGGTTGGACGATGCGTCCGTCCGGCATGAACATCGCCGCATTGGTCAGCCCCTTCTCCACCAACTGAAGGGCGAGCAGTCGGTTGTCCACCGAGGCAAATTCCTTGCCGCGGAACTCGATCATGTCGACCTCGATGCGCTCGATGGAGAGGTTGTCGAGCAGGGCGTTGACGATGGCCTCCGGGTGCCAGTTCAAGTACATCGCCGCGTGGATGAGGTTCACGCCCAGGATGCCGATAGCCTCCGCCTGCTGAAGGCTGTCACGGTCCCACATCGCCACGTGCAACAAGATGTCGCTGGGTTCGGAACCCGGATCGCTCTGGAAGCGAATGCCCATCCAACCGTGGGTCTCGTCCTTACGCTGGAAACTCTTGGCCGCCACGGTGGTGGCGAAAGCAAAGAACTTGGTGGTCGAGCCGCGCTGACCTTGGAGGCGTTCGACCAAGAGCGGGTACTCGTGATCGAGCATCGAGATCAACCGCTTGCTACTCACATACCGGTCGCTCTGGCCATAAATCGCGTCACTCACCGTCATGTCATACGCGGAGATGGTCTTGGCGATGGTGCCGCTGGCTCCGCCGACTCGGAAGAACCACCGCGCCACTTCCTGACCGGCACCAATCTCGGCGAAGACGCCGTACTTGGTCGGGTCGAGGTTGATCTGCAGTGCTTTCTGGTGGGTATCGAGGTGGTCGCTCATTCCTTGGCTCGTATAGAAAACCGGATTTCGCCGAGGCGCAACCTCGAGGAGACGCCTCGAGTTTTCCCACTCCCCCTGCGCATCACAGCCCATTGGAACGATCCAGCTCAACCTTCAGCCACCGCAAACCGCACGGCTAGTTTTCAAATTATTGGCAGCTGTATGCCTAAAAAACAGTAACAGAGCCCAGAACACTAGGAAGTCCAAGAACTGCGTCCGCAGCCTTCACCGATCACAGGCAAGAGTCCCAATTGAAGGCTGCGGTTCCCCAGACTCCTCAGAACGGGCCGTTTTGAAGGACTCTCCACTCTTCCCGCACTCGGTTGCGGACGCGGAAGGCGCTGACCCGAACCATCACCGCGCTGACCCCGATTTGTTCGGCTACTTCGGACGCCGTCAGGCCGTGGATCACGAAGGATTCGAACAATTGCCAATGCTGCGGACGCACCACTGCCTTGACCCGTTGGAAGGCCATCGACAGCAACTCGTAGTCATGGCTGGTGGGTTGCTGGGAGGCCAACTGCGACGGGTCGGCCAATTCTAGAAGCATCTCCGCATATCGACGCTTGATGGTTTCATCCTGAACTCGGGAGCGAAAACACTCCCCGATCTGCTGGTTAACGATGAGGTTTAACCAGGAACGAAATCGGCCCACCGCCTCGCTGTATTCGAAGGTAGGCAGGTAGCGAAAGCAGCGGATAAAACAATCCTGCGCAACTTCCTCCGACTGGTCGTTGGTCAGGCCATAACTGCGGCAATGGTTGACGATGGGGTTGCGGTAGAACCCAACAAACTGAGTCCACGCCGCCTCGTCATTGGAGTGTCGAACCCGATTGATCAACTGATGATCCGTGGTGTCGCAGTGCATGGTGAGGAGGGTGAGAGATGAAGAGGGCCTACCTCGAGGCTAGGCTTGCGCCGAGCCGATCGGCAAGAACCCTTGGGAGTCCGACTCTCTCTCCAGTCTTTCCGAGGCCTCAGGCTTCTGGTAACTCCCTAGACCTCCGATCGACATGTCGCGCCCCCCTGTCAGCATTGTGATTCGCACCCTGAATGCCGCCGAGACCCTTGGGGAGGTGCTGCTGGGGCTCCACCGTGATGAATCCGACCAATTGATTGTGGTGGATTCCGGGTCAACGGACGGCACGGTCGAACTGGCCCGGAGCCAAGGCGCAGAAATTATTGTCATCCGAAAGGACGACTTCACCTATGGCAGGGCCCTCAACCGGGGCTTTTCGGCTGCCCGTCATGATTGGGTCTTGAGTCTCAGTGCTCACACCATTCCTGCGGATCGTTCGTTCTTGGAGTCTTACCGCCGGGCCATCGGACGATTTACAGAATCGGTGACGGTCGCAGTCGGCCCCATCCTCGGCGAATTTGATGCGGCCCTGAGCGGCGGTATCACTTTTTTCCAAGGTTACGACCTCCGCCGGGGTTTCGGATTCGGAGCCGGCAATCCGAACAGCCTCTACCGTCGCAGCACCTGGCAACGACGGCCCTTCGACGAGGAGATCGGCGGCGGTGAAGACCTCCAATGGTACTTCGATGCCCTGAAGGCCGGAGAAACCATCGCCGCGGTGCATGCGGCCGGAGTTCACTACCGGAACCGCCGATCCATGCGGGCGTTTTACCAGAAGGGTCGTGTCGATTACCGGGCGATGGCCCGCTTCTTCGAACCACACCGTCCGAGCCTGCCTGGGATCTTCATCCGTGCCGCCAAGCTTGCCCTGTATATTCCCCTAGGCCGCGTGGACTGGGCTGGAGCCAAGGGCAGCCTGGCCCATTGCGTGGGCAATTACGTCGAGGCACGTGCACTGGCCCGGCAGGCAGGCCCACCGCAGCGGTAGGTTTCCCCTCCATCTCGAAAGCCCTCGGATCCCCTTGAAAAACGCCCAAGACTCCCGCATTTCCTGCCGACAAATTCCCGATCACTGGACCCCCTTTGCCAGTGCCGCAGAGGTCCGGAGGCAAGTCAACCAACTGGGGCAGTCTCTCGGTCTCTGGGCCGAAGCCGCACGCGCCCAAAGCGGCCGACAGGCGCTGGCCCTCTGCGTCCTGCGAGGCGGGGTCTTTTTCTTTTCCGATTTGCTGCTCGCCTGCCCGGTCACTGTAGAACCTGCGTTCTGCCGTTGTCGTTCCTATGAGGCCAACCTCAACGGCGTCGCGGCCCGGAACGTCGAAGTGAGCCTAGACGCCCCCGAATCCATTACGGGTCGGCATGTTCTCGTGGTCGATGACATCTGCGACAGTGGCCGCACCTTGGAAGCCCTCACTCGGCGACTGAAGGAGCTCGGCGCAGCAGAAGTGGAGACAGCGGTCTGTGTGCACAGGATCCATGCCGACAGCCAGTTTCAACCCCGCTGGAGCGCCTTCCGCTACGAAGGCCCCGAATGGTTTGCGGGCTACGGGATGGAAGACGCCAATCATTGCATGAATTTTCCCGGGCTGTACCTGCTGGGGACCCCCGAGGATCCGATCTGAACCCAACTCGGTTTGCAGGCGCCCCTTCCGTGGGATTGCGTCCATCCGGACGAACGGTTACGACTGCGCTTTGACCATGAGCCTGTCCCCATTTAGGACGCTTGCGTCCTGCCTTGCCGCAATTCTGATCGGACACCACACCTCGCTCGAGGCCGCCCGACCCGACCTCGCGGCCGCTGCGCTCAAACCTGCCCCTCCCGCGCCCAAGTACGCCACCATCGGCCGCTTGGAACGCCTGGCTCCGGAGTTCGACTCCCTGGTCGCCCCGGGCTCGGAGATGGAACTCCTGGCCGAAGGCTTCGACTGGTCGGAGGGCCCGGTCTGGATCCGCAAGAACCGCGAACTCCTCTTCTCCGATGTGCCGGTCAACAAAGTCTATCGCTGGACCGAAAAGGACGGCTTGAGCGTGGCCCTGAATCCCAGCGGCTACTCCGGCCAGGCACTCAAGTTCCGCGAGCAAGGTTCCAATGGGTTAACCTCCGACCGCGGTGAGCGACTCCTCCTTTGCCAGCACGGCAACCGACAAATCGCCCGACTGGAGGCCGACGGAAGTTTCACCCCGCTGGCCGAGCACTATCAGGGACGCCGCTTCAATTCGCCCAACGACCTCTGCCTGGCCTCCAACGGAAACATTTATTTCACCGATCCTCCGTACGGCCTCGAAGGATTGAACCAAAGCCCACTCAAGGAGCTGATGTTCAACGGCGTCTACCTGCGCCGCTCCTCCGGTGAGGTCGTGCTCATCTCGCGCAAACTCGAGTTCCCCAATGGCATCGCCCTGTCGCCCGACGAAAAGACACTTTATGTGAACCAGTCGGACCCCAAGGCCGCGACCATCACAGCCTTCTCGGTGCTGCCCGATGGCACCGTGGGCGAGGGTCGCCTGTTCTTCGATGCCACACCCCGAGTGGCCGGCAATAAAGGGCTGCCCGACGGATTGAAAGTCGATGAGCGAGGCAACCTCTGGACCAGCGGCCCGGGCGGTATTTTAGTCCTCTCCCCGGAGGGCAAGCTGTTGGGCGTCCTTAATACAGGAGAGGCCACGGCCAACTGCGCCTGGGGCAATGATGGACGCACCCTTTACATCACGGCCGACAGCAAGCTCCTGCGCATCCGTACCCAAACCCGCGGTGCGAACTGGCCCCACTGACACGGTCAACTTGCCTCACTTGGATAGGGACAATTCCCGGCGTGCTTCAGCCATTGTTGGAATCCTGGGATTTTATTATTCTTGTTTGAACCTTGTGAGGCTTGCTGAGCCCCTCCCGGCCACGATGAAGTGAGTGCCCGGATTCGACCGGACCATGCCAAAGCGCTCGAAAAAAACATTCAAGACCCTCCACGGTCAATTGCTCCTCGATGGAGGCAGTTTGGGAGGGTCGTGCTTTCACCGGTCGGTGGTGCTGGTCTGCGAACACACGCCCGAAGGGGCCTTGGGGTTAGTCCTCACTCAACCCGGAACCCAGCTTCTGGAAGACTCCCTTCCCAGCGAGGTGCCGCCTCGGTTTCAGGGAGTCCCTCTTTTTGAAGGAGGCCCCGTTCAGCCCACCGCATTGAGCTACCTCTACAGTCAACCGGGGCTTTTACTGGGCAATGTGTTGCCCCAACTCACCATTGGACACCAGATCGAGGAACTCGAAGAACTCATGAACTCCGGCTCGCCGGAACTGCGATTGAAGGTCTTCTCCGGATACGCCGGATGGGCCCCCGGACAACTCGACAACGAACTGCGCCAGAACAGTTGGCTCATCGCGCAGGCCGACCTGTCGTTGATCTTCGAGACCCCCTCTCAGGACCTTTGGAAGACCCTCCTCCGCCAACGCACCAACTGGCAGGAACGAATTCTCGCCGACACCCCAGACGACATCGCTTCCAACTGACCGTGGAATCAACCCTGCTCTTCTTTGCGTTGCCGCAGGAGGCCGCGGCCTTCGTTAAACTGGGACGCCGTCGCGGATGGCCGCTGAGACCAACAGACCCACCCCGCCCTCGCCGCACCCTGCAACGCTTCGTCGCACCCGGTCTGGAGGTTTGGGTGACCGGCATGGGACCCGAAAACGCCCTGCGCAGCGGCGACGACGCCCTCGAAACGGGTCGGCCAGACCGCGTGTTTACCTGCGGAGTCGCCGGAGCCCTGAATCTCGAAGCCCAGGTCGGTTGGGTCTACCACGAGGCGGACACAGGATTCCCAGGAATCGATCGACTTCAGGCCACGGCCTCGAACCCAGGGCGGATGGTCACCCGAGACCGGGTGGTCATCACACAATTCGAAAAGGCGCAACTCCGCTCAGAAACCCAGGCCGACGTGGTGGACATGGAGTCGGCCGTGCTGCGAGACCTGGCTCGAGCCCGAAGCATTCCCTCGGCCACCGTCCGGTCGGTCTCAGACAAGGGCTCTCACATCCCCAACTGCTTGAGCAAGTCGGGGGCCATACGCTGGATCCATTCCTTGTTCCAGACGATGACGGCCAGCAGCACAAACGTGCTGGCGTCGAAAAAACCATGAGCAATGACCGCGGCCCAGAGTGACCGGTGACCGATCATGACCAGCGCCAGGATGAACCCGACGACTCCCGTAAGAACGACGCCGCCGATTCCCTGCGGTAAATGATCCAAACCAAAAATCACGGCAGCCAGACCGGCGACCAACACGGTAGGCCCGTGCCGACGCAGTTGCCAGCGAAGCCAGTGCTCTGAGGGCTTTCGCGGCCGAGGAGTCCACCAAGAGCGGGGCAGCAAGTCTCGAACGGCAGCCATGAATCCCGCCCGCCACAGTTCTTCGCGCAACCCAGCGGTGATGAAACTCAACAGCGTGATCGCCAAAAGCAGGTAGATCGGATCGGCCAACGCGTCGAACTCGAGCAACGCTTCAAGCTTAGGCCGGAATTGCTGAAGGCGTTCCTCGATGGAAGGTCCCGCCGCAGCCTCCCCGGCGGACTTGGATTGCAGGGCTTCGACGAGGAGAAACGGAGCCAAGGCGCCATAGACCGCGACCACCGCTCCCAATCGAACTCCGATGGACCAGAGCGCTCCCCAGAACCAATCCCACCCTCGCATGGGTCGCCAAAAGAGTTCCTTGCGGGTCGGTCGGCCCACCCAGGCACCCGCGCCAAAGAAGAGAGCAAACACCGCCACGCTCTCCAGACAAACCAGGATAAGTCCCTGAATCGTCGGAGGCAGGGCTGGGCCCCGCGAGGCTCCGCCAATCTGCAGAAATTGGCTCAACACCCCGAGGATCAGGGGATAAAAACCCACCAGCATCAGGAAGGCCACTGAGCGCCAGCGTGGCCGGAC
>JAPLUH010000180.1 GCA_026397675.1 Verrucomicrobiota bacterium | reverse complement strand
GATCCGGGCGTCCCTAAGCGAACCGAAACCGTGCGGGCCTTCCGATCGAGGTCGAGTTGCAAATTCACCCACGACCCCGGGGCGATCGGTCCCAGAGGCACCTGAACCCCTGAATCGGTGCGAAGGGACAGGCTCTGAGCGGAGATGAGCACTTCCAGAGCGGGTTTGCCGCCGTCACGTCCCACCCAAAAGCGGTGTGAACCCGAGCCCACCGTCGGATCGGGCACGGTTTTCAAATCGAGATTGATCGAGAGGCGGTGGGCATCGCGAACCGATCGCCCTAACCGGTGCAGGGCCTGGCCCAGGTGCCACGGCTGGGCACCCGCAGGAATGGACGCCCCGACGCGGCCACCCGGGTAACGGTGTTTGAAGGGACTTTGCGCCTCGGTAGTGACAGCAATGGGTCCGTCATACATCCAAGGCGGCACGAGCACCCCCTTGCTGCCGCCCGAAGCCGGAGCTTGCAGTTCAAAATCGCCATCCAGGTCGTCGATGGATCGGAGCAACGCCGAGGGTACCGGTAACCCCGCTCGCTGGACCATTCGTGTGAGGGAAGCCACCCGGTTTTCATACTCTTGCCAACGTGGCAAGGACTCCTCAGGCGGGATGAGCGGCACCATGGCCCGCGAACGCTGCTTCTGTTCCGACCCTGGGAAAGCGAAGCGAGTGCTCTCAAACACCCCGTACAACGCGTAGTAATCGGTCAACGGCACCGGGTCGTACTTGTGGTTGTGGCATCGGGCACAACCCAGCGTCAGTCCCAGAAAGGTCTGACCCATGGTGTCGATGGTGTCTTGGAGGGTCAGGTGGTGGTAATTCTCCGAGTCAAAACCGAACCGCCGAGAAATGGCCAGAAAACCGGTGGCCGCCACGCGTTCGGCATACCGGTCCCGGGATCCTTGTCGGGCCAATAAGTCACCGGCGATCTGCTCCTCAACAAACTCATAGTAGGGTTTGTCGGCATTGAAGGCATCGATGACGTAGTTCCGATAGCGCCAGGCCACCGGCACCGGATAGTCAGCGGTCTCGCCCGCGGTGTCGGCGTACCGGACGACATCCAGCCAATGCCGTCCCCATCGCTCTCCGTAGCGGGGCGAGGCCAGGAGTCGATCGATCACCGCTTCCGTCGCCTGCGGTGAATCGTCGTGCTCGAAGGCTTCGATTTCCTCCTGGGAAGGGGCCAGGCCTGTAAGATCCAAGGTCACTCGACGAAGCCACGTTCGGCGGTCGGCCTCCGGCGCAGGCTTTCGGCCCTGCCGCTCAAGTCCGGCCAAGATGAATCGGTCCAATGGGGATCGGCACCACGCCACATCCGCGACCGAGGGGGGCGCTGGATTGCGTACTGGCTGGAACGCCCAGTGCGACGCCGGATCGACAGACGATTTTGCCGCTGGCTCCGGGGCGGCCGCCCAAAGGCCCACCACCGCCAGCGCTGCGCCGACGACACCCAACATGGTATTGACGATGCTCATCCGGGGAATCACGGCCATTGCACCCCGCCCAGCGTCGGACCGGAAGCGCAAACTGCGGACGAGAAGAGGTTCATACCGAGTTCCCTCCCCGATTGTCTTCGACTGCGGCCCGTGATTGCCTAGAGCCAATGACACTGCAATTCGGATTCCTGGGGCTGGGATTCATGGCCGCGACCCACATTCAGGCGCTGGCCCATGTGCCCGGTACCTCGGTGGGTGCCATTTGCAACCCCAGCGGACGCAACCTAGATGGCGACCTCACCCGAGTCGGCGGCAACGTGGGCGACCCCAACGGGGTGCGGTTGGACATGACACAGGTGCGCGCCTACCGGGATGTCTCCGAATTCCTGGCAGACCCGGCCATCCACATCGTGGACATCACCACGCCAACCAAGACCCATATTGAACTGGCTATCGCCGCGCTGAAGGCCGGCACGCACGTGCTGGTGGAAAAGCCCATGACCCGCACGGCCGAGGAAGGCCGGCGTTTGGCCGACGCGGCCCGCGAAGCCGCCGCCCGCGGTGTCTTCCTCATGCCGGCGATGTGCCTGCGCTTCTGGCCAGAATGGCAGGCCGCCCACGACGCCATCGTGGGCGGGCAATACGGCCGAGTGCTGAGCGCCCGGTTCCGCCGAGTGGCCCAGGCACCGGGCTGGGGACACGGGCACTTCTTAACTGCAGCCGACTCCGGCGGGGCCTTGCTCGACTTGCATATCCACGACGTCGACTTCATTCGGCACTGCTTCGGGCACCCGTCCAGAGTCTTTTCGCGAGGCCATACCAAAGTCAGCGGCGGCATCGACCATGTCGTCTCTCAGTACGACACCGCCAGCGGTGCGGTGGTGAGTGCCGAGGGCAGTTGGGCCATGACCCCGGGTTTCGGGTTTTGCATGGCCTACACCGTGGTGCTCGAACGAGCCACCCTCGACTATGACTCGTCTCGCGGCACCGAGGCCCTCCGCCGCTATGTGGAAGGCCAGCCCGCGGAGACCTTGAAGCTCGACGGGCCCAACGGCTACGCGGGTCAAATCCAACACTTCGTGGACTCCATCCGCGCCGGCAAGGCACCGACGGTGGTCACCGCCGACGACGGCGCAGCCGCCGTCGCCGTCTGCGAGGCCGAAGCCGAATCAATCCGCACCGGGTTGCCTGTAACCCTCTGACATGAACTCCCTGCATATTGTCTTCGACTGGGACGGAACCCTGTCGTTCATTCGCGCCGGTTGGGGTGAAGTAATGCTGCAGCAATGGCTGGAGCACCTGCCCCCTGCCCCGGACGAATCGGTGGACAGCCGTTCGGCCATCGCTCACCAGGAAATTTGGGCGCTCAATGGCCGACCCAGCATCCATCAGATGGAACGCCTCGGGGCCCTAGTCACTGAACGTGGCGGCACCCCGTGGCATACCGAACGTTATCAGGAGGATTTTCAGGGACGGCTCGGTCTATTAATTCGCCAGCGCATGGATTCGATCCACGATGGAACCCACACGGCCGACCATTACATGGTGCGCGGCGCGCGCGCCTTCCTAGAGCACTTCCGTCAGGCCGGTGCCACGCTGCATATTGTCAGTGGAACGCCACGGCCCGCCGTGTCTGCCGAGGTGGATTGCCTGGGAGTTCGCGACTTTTTCGACCAACGCATCTACGGACCCACCGGCCTGACCGATACCTCCTTCCACAAGCGGAACGCCCTCCGGAGCATTGTCGAAGCCCATGGCTTGGATCCGCTCCGTTCGCTGGTCTCCTTCGGGGATGGTGCGGTGGAAATCTCCGAAACCAAGGCGATCGGAGGTCGGGCCATCGCGGTGGCCGCAGACGAAGAACACTGGCACTCGGGCCGTTGGGATGAATCCAAACTCCTGCGCCTTGCCGAGGCCGGTGCCGACTATGCCATCCCTGACTACCACGAACCCGCGGACGTCTGGGCTTGGCTCGGCCAGACTCACTAACATCGATCAGCGCGAGGGCCGAGTCAGGCTCTTCCAGTCGGGCGGGAGATCCACCAACGTTTCGGTAAGGATTTCCCGGACGGCCACGCGATCGTCGGCGGACCACCGACGGAAGGCTTCCGAAGCATCGGCCCCGCTCAACACCTCGGCCATGCGACGGTAGATCTTCTGCTTGAGCGGATCGGGCAATCGGCGGAAGGCCTCGGAGTGGATGAGGAAGCTGCAGGGGTATTTGAAGAGACGCGTCTGCAAGTCCAATTGGCGGAGAGAACGCCCTGTGTGGTCCCGCGGACCCACCTTCTCAAAGACCCGGACAAACTCAGGATTGCCGCGGACCGGATCCTCGAGGGAAACCTCCTCGGCCATGAACAATTGCTTCACCAGGCCTTCGACCGGCGACTTGAGGTAGTCCACATGTCCATAGGCTGCCAAGTGCTGGACAGCCATGTAGTGAACGCGGGTGATGAAATTGTGCAGGTGCACCTGATGACCGAGCACCATCAAGGCTGCGATGTCGCTGCCGGCCGAGGGGTACTTTGAGGGATCGAAATACTCGTCGAGCCGGGTCTTGTTGCCACCCAATGCAGGAGTGGTCTTGGCCTGAACAAAATCATCCCCCATCCGGTTGCCCCGGTGCTGGGCTGCGCCATGCGTCCCGGTCACATACCAGCCACCCCATCGATCGGACAAGGGCGTGCGGTGATCCACTGGCTCGATCCCGGTTGATAAGTCCATGATCCCCTGACGGTCCGTCTCCACCGATCGGAACAAGTGCCCTGGAACCCCCATGGTCCGAGACGAGGCATGGCACTCCAGGCAATTATCGATTCGCTGAATGACCGGCTTCTCGGTCGGCTTCTGCTCCACCGCATAAAAAACGGCACCGAGGCGCGGATCCACCTCGGAAACCTCCACCAATGGCGAACCGGGGATATAGCCCAAGTAGACATCATCACTAAAGAAAATGGCCCGCGGGTTGCCCGGATGGATGTGCTCGCGCTGCAGCGACGTCTTGGAGAAGACCAATGTTTGCGACGACGGGTCCACACCCAAGGCCTTCTGGAAAGCGGGCAACCAACCCCACTTGGCGTGCCACTCCAGGCGCACCGTTCCGGACTCAATTTTTCGGATCAACTGGGCCATGGGACCCGTGCTCGCTTCCTTGGAATACTTCAGCGCGTCGGTCTCCAACTCCACCAAGTGGGTCGACCCCTGAAAATCCCCGAACACCGCCGGAGCTAGCAGCAGCCACAAACACCCAAGCCGCAAAAACTTGCACCAGCAGTTCTCTCCAAGACTGGACCGGGTTCGATGGCAACAATTCATGGCTGAAGAGAGGGTGCACCTGCGATCTTCGCGATGCCCGGTCTCCCTTGGTCGAAACCTGGGCTCATTTTGTCAACGGGTGCATGGATGAAGGTTTTTACCAGTTTCCCGCGGCGTTATCGGGCACTCAGTGCCATCGAAAAATCGCTAATAAAGAAGCCGCCATGGCCGCGATGAGCACCAACCCGACGACAGTCCAGAACCGTCGGCGATCGGGTTTCTTGGGACGCCCCTGACCAAACTCACGGGCGACAAAGTCGTCGTAGTCGAACTCCTCGTCGTTGGGCAGGTCGAGGCCCGAGACGCTGGCTTCTTCGTTCCAGCCCGAATCCCGCGAGGCGCCGCACCCGGCGCAGGCCACGGCCTTGCGCGGAACAAACTCGCCACAGACCGGACAATCCCCCGGGGGACGAAACGCCTCGTCGCTCATTGGACGGGCAGCATGGGGCTAATCGTCGTCGTCGTCAGCATCCGGGGTGGTGGCCCATTCCGGATAGGGACGATCCGTGCCGGCTAGGGCATTCCACAAGATGCGGTTCAAGACGTCTTCCGGGGCCTTGTCCACTTCGCGGAAATTGAGGCGAGCCGAGACCTCAGCATCGCGCCGCAAGATGGGATTCAAGAGGGCCTTGGCGGGCGGATTCATCTGGTCGAGCGGCACGGTGTTGGGCACCGCGGTGTACGGAGTGAAATCGGGGGTGTCCTGGAAGCAGTCGAACATCGGCGTGGCGCTGGCGTCGAACTGGTTCATGGGCTTCATGCCCAGCACCTGCTCCATGGTGCGGATGAGGCTGGTGGTGTTGTACTGGGTCGAGACCACTGCACCGCGCCGGTTGTAGGGGCTGACGCAAAACGCCGTGGTCCGGTAGCCGCTGACGTGGTCCCAACCGGCTTGGGGATCGTCTTCGATGCCCAAAATGAGGGTCTCCTTCCAGAACTGGCTGTGACTGACCGCTTCAACGATGCGACCGAAGGCCAAGTCATTGTCGGCGACGCAGGAGGCCGGCGTGGGTTGGCCTGCGGAGGTGCCACTGGTGTGGTCATTGGGCAGGCAAATGAGAATGAGGTTCGGCAGTGCACCGCTGGCTTCGAAGGCCTTGAGTTCGCGAATGAAGTGATCGGCCCGGTACTGGTCGGGCACCGACATGTCCCAGCCGACATAGTTTGTCGGGGTGTGCGGAATGAGGGTCGGCACCATCGCCCGACTGGAG
>JAPLUH010000289.1 GCA_026397675.1 Verrucomicrobiota bacterium | reverse complement strand
GTTCCTATGCTCGCTCCGGCCCGATCCCGCTGCCGCTTCGTGGATTGGGGGCATGTCCCTGTATGGGGATGGTTTGATTGTCGCCCATGAGGAAAAATAATCGTCGTTGACCCGGTGTGTTGTGGTGCTGGTGCTGGGGGCGGTGGGGGGCTCTGGGAAAGGTGAGGCGTTCGGAGTGCCCCAACGGGGCACCGCATACCAGCCCGGGGTGAAACCCCGGGTATGGCGCACAACCGGAGCGTTCTGAAGGAACGCCGCATGCCCCCGGGTGCTCTGGGAGTCAGGGGGATTCGGGGGACTTGGGGGAGCGGCTTGTGGGAATGGCTGGCGGGCTTCGTGGGGCAAGCGCTCGTGGGGGCTCCGCGGGATCGGTCCTGCGCTCGCAGGGAACGTGGGGAGAGGCTCGGCCTTCGCGCGGCCGCGCGACGGGGATCAGGGTGTCGACGTTCCTATGCTCGCTCCGGCCCGGTCCCGCTGCCGCTGGGTTGATTGGGGGCCTGTCCCTCTATGGGGTGGTTTGATTGTCGCCCATGAGGAAAAATAATTGTCGTTGAACAGGTGTGTTGTGGTGATGGGGCTCCGCGGGTTCGGTCCTGCGCTCGCAGGGAAGCTCGGGGGAGGATCAGCGTTCGCGCTGTGCGCGAGGGAGGTTTGATCGCTTCCAATGCTTGCTCCGGCCCGGTCCCGCTCCGCTGCGTTGTTTTGGCTCCGCGGGTTCGGCCCTCCGCTCGCAGGGAAGCTCGGGCGAGTCAGTGGCGGCGGGTGGTGTAGGTGCGGGTGACGGGGCCGGGCAGGGTGATGGAGTAGGTGCTGCCATCGGGGAGGACTGCGCAGTGGATGGGGTGGGCGGTTCCGGTTTCGGTGTTGGCAATAAAGTCGTTGGGGATGTTGTTGGTGACGCCGTCAGGCCGGCGGTTCCGGTGCAATTGGTATTGGGCTTCGAGCCGCGGCAGGGTGCGCAGCGTGGCGAGAACTTCGCCGGCGGTTCCCTTGGTGGCGCCGTTGTTCATGACCGTGACGGTGGGGTTGAGGGCGCTCAGCAGGCGCGGGTGGTTGCTGACATCGAGGCCGTGGTGGGTGATTTGCAACAAGTCCACTTCCGGAACTCGGATGTCGGGCCAGATCAATTGGGTTTCGGCGTTCCAGGTGAGGTCGCCGCCGTCGAAGAAGCGGAAGTTCCCGAAGCTCAGGACCCAGGCGGAGCTGTTGGCATTGTCGGAGGTGTCCGGGGCTTTGAGGGTCGGGGCGGATCCCTCGGCTTTGCGGGTCGGGAAGGCTCCTTCGGCGGGTTTCTGACGGGTGATGACACAGCGTATCGACAGGGGAGTCTTGCCGATGGTCAGGGGGAGGCTGAGGCCGGGTTCGACGCGGTGGCGCTGCCCGACCGGCATGGTGCGGTAGGTCTTGCTGGTGAGGTGCCAGGTGGAGTTGCGGTTGCCGTCCGGGTCGGCGTCGGTGAGGCCGTTGTCCCAAAGGTTTTTGATGGGTACTTGGGCGGCGATTTCGGCGGCGCCACCAAAATGGTCAATGTGCAGGTGGGTGATGACGAGGTGGTCGAGATGTTGGAGACCCGCGGTCTGGGTGAGAACCTTGAGGATGCGGGCCGAGTCGCGGCCGCCGGGGTTGCCGGAGTCGATGAGAATGCTCTCGCCAGCGGGCGTGATGATGAGGGTGGAACCACCGCCGTCTGAGTCGCACCACCAAATGTCTAGCCGCCCGTCGGACTTGCCGGCGATGAGGGAAAGAGCGAGGGACGGGACGAGGGCTAGGCTCAGGGCGAAGCGACGCAGGGACATAATGTGGATAGATTACTGATCATGGGTTCGGACTCCAGCCCGCCGTGTGGGATCCATTGAGTGATTCTCCAGGCCGAGGGATCTCTGAGCGGAACAATTTCTGTTGGTGAGTTCGTGCGGGCTGCGTCTTCTTCCGCAAAAGGGTCGTTGTTTGCTGATTATGGGCTTCAAGCACGGGCCTCAGTTGGGCAGGGTCTTCTTTCTCTACTGGTCGTCTTGGGAAAGAATCCGCTGCGCCGTCGCTTTCTTCCCAACTGAATCGTTCCGGCTTAGGCTTCGGATTATGTCGAACCAAGTGCGGGTGGCGGTGATCGGGACGGGATCGCTGGGCAAGGAACACGCGCGTATTTATGCCGACCTAGCCAAGGCGGTGTTGGCGGAGTTCACCGGGGTGTTCGATGCCAATCCTGAGGCGGCCCGCACTCATGCCGCGCGTTGGGGGGTGCGAGCTTTTGCTTCGGTGGCTGAGGCTGCGGAGGTGAGCGATGCTCTCAGTGTGGTGACTCCGACGGTGACTCACCATGCGATCGCTCGCGAGTTACTCAGTCTGGGGCGACACGTGTTGGTCGAG
>JAPLUH010000319.1 GCA_026397675.1 Verrucomicrobiota bacterium | reverse complement strand
ACTGTGGATCTTTCGGGAATCTCGGCTGTGCCGGTTGGTCACCCGAAGGTGTGGCACGCCACCTGTTTCGGCCCGGCAGAAGGCGACCGGGCCTCCTCCGGGAAACTCCGTCGCTCTGAAATCCCAAACGCCTTCCGTGCGTGGAGTCACCCAGCCGACGGAACCCGTCTTCGGATCGATTCGCGCGATGGCGGTGCCGCCGCGGGCCTGAGCGGGTTTGAACTCGCGGTTGAAATGATCGGTGTCAGGCCGCTGCGCTTGATATTCCCAGGGGACTCGGGAGCCCGGGATGCGCAAGGGGGCGAGGATGTGGCCATCGTGCGTCCAAGCAGGAACATTGGAACCGCCGCCGCGATGGCTTGCCGTGCCATAGGTGGCTCCGAACCACATGGACTGACCCTCGGTGAGCATTCGGAATCCGGTCCCATCCGGGCGACACACGCAGACGTCGGACCAGTCGTGTCCCGGATCGACCGGGGCGTGGCAGTCTTGAAAGGCCAACCACTGACCATCGGGAGACCAGCTCGGCCCGAAATACAAATGACCGGGTTGGGCGGCGACCTTCACCCGGTTGCCCCCGTGGGTGTCGCACGCGACTGGCCAGATGGAAGGCCACGCGCTGACCGTCCGGACTGAGGCTGTAGCCGTAGGGCAATCCTTCGTCCGGGCCGGTGAACTCGCGGGCATCCGAACCGTCCAAACGCATGTTGAAGGTTTGCCCAGGCCGGGTGCGGATCACTTGCATGAGGATGCGTCCGCCTTGAAGGACTAATTGCGGCGCATAGAACGGCGCCAGGCGCTCCCGCGTGGTCAGTTCTTCCAGGGATTTTCGATGCAGATCGTAAGCCCACACGTGGGTGGGCGTCTGGTGGTAGTATTCGTCGAAGGGTCGGCCGGGACCGTCCCGGCGCGCCTCCATGCTCAGCAAGAGTACCCGTCCGTCTTCCAAGAAACCGGCCGGCTGCCAAGTCACCTGACCGGCGGCCGAGACGTCCAGTTCACCAAAGTTATGGCCCCTCGAGTCGATGACACAGGTCTTGCCTGACGCGGTGAAGAACAGGCGCTCCGGCCCGCGGCCGCCGGATGGCAGGAGCGAGCATCCGGAAGCCACGGTGAGGCTACCCAGCCAAGACCGCTCAAGGAACTGTCTGCGATTCATGGGAATGGGTGACACGCTGTATTCGCGCGGCCGGCTTGTCGAGAATCCTCGCCGCTTCGGTCCTCGAAGCGTTGCGGCGGAGAACCGTCAATCTTTCGTGCTGGATCGTCCAGGGTCCGGGAAATAGCATCCAAACAATTCCCCTTATCCGTGAACAGCTTCGGCCATTTGCATGGTGTGAGCGTGTTTGGTCGATTCGTGTCCCTCGTGATCGGCCTGATGCTGGGTCGTGCCCATGGCCAATCGGGTCCAACTCTGGAGTGAAAGTCCGAGGCCGGATTCCGAAGGGCCACTGTCCAACCGGGCCCCGGGGTTGGTCCGGGTTTCACGCTTCAGCCGGCCTCGGCGACCGGTCTCGGTTTTACCAACCATTTGGCTGAAGCCACCGTCGCCCGGAACCGTTTGTTGGAACTGGGTTCGGGCGTCGCCTTGGGCGACATCGATGGCGACGGACGCGTCGATGTCTATTTCTGTCGCCTTGAAGGCGACAACGTTCTCTACCGCAACCTTGGCGACTGGCGTTTTGAAGACATCACAGCCCGTGCGGGTGTCGCTTGTCCGGATCAGTACTCCACCGGTTGCAACTTCGCCGATCTCGACGGTGATGGGGATCTGGACTTGCTGGTCAACAGCCTCGGTGGCGGTACGCGATCCTTCCATAACGACGGAAAGGGCCATTTCACGGAGGTTCAGATGGGGTTCTTCCGCAACACCGGGGCTACGTCGATGGCCCTGGCCGATGTCGATGGCGATGGAGACCTCGACGTGTATGTCACCCATTACCGCACCGACACCTTTCATGACCCTCCCAAGGGCGGGCGGTTCGTTCAGCGCCGTATGCCCGACGGCAGCACAGTGATTGAACCGAAGGATCGTTACCTCGGAGTCCCCGCCATGAATGGCAACCTGGAGGTCCTTGAACGCGGGGAGCCGGACGCGTTGTACATCAATCGCGGCGGAACCAACGTGGTCGTTGCCCCGTGGAATGTGGGGCTCTTCCTCGACGAGCAAGGACAGGCCTTGGTTGAGGCCCCGCGTGACTGGGGTGTGGCCGTCATGTTCCGGGATCTCGATGGCGACCGCCAACCCGACCTCTACGTTTGCAACGACTTCGTCCATTGGCCCGACCGGCTTTGGCTCAATCGGGGTAAGCGGTTTCAGGCCGCCTCGCAAACCGCCCTGCGCAACCAACCGCTCTCGTCCATGTCCATGGATGCGGCCGACATTGACCGCGACGGGCACGATGACTTCTTCGTCGCCGAAATGCTCAGCCCTCGGCGACAAGACCGTGCCCGCCAGCGACCCGACACCCTCGATGGAGTGGTGCGCTGGCCTGTCGAGCGACCGGGATTTCGCCCAGAGGTCACCCGCAACGCCTTGCAACGGTCTCGGGGTGACGGCACCTGGGCTGAGATTGCTCAGATGGCAGGCGTAGCGGCCACCGATTGGACGTGGTCATCGGCGTTCCTCGACGTGGACCTCGACGGTTGGGAGGACTTGCTGCTGACCACCGGTAATTTCCACGATGTGCAGGATATTGACGCGCAGAGTCGTATTATCCGGGAAGGCCTCTGGAAGACCCCGGAGACTCGCCAGAGGGCTCTGGCCTTGCTCCCGCGGCGCGAAACACCGTCGATGGCCTTTCGCAATCGCCGGGACCTGACCTTTGAAGATTCTGGAAAACTTTGGGGCTTTGATCAGAGCGGATTCGCCCACGGCATGGCCTTTGGAGACCTCGACAATGATGGGGATCTCGACGTCGTCATCAATGTCCTCAACGGTCCGGCCCGAATGTTGCGTAACGGCAGCCCGGCGTCGCGCTTGGCCGTTCGCCTGAAGGGCGCCCGCGGCAATACCGCAGGCATTGGGGCGAGGATCAAGGTCACTGGTGGTCCGGTGACTCAGACCCAGGAGATGATTTCTGGTGGCCGTTACCTGTCCGGAGACCAGGCTCTCCGCGTCTTTGCGGCCGGTGCGGCCCATTCGCTGGAAGTAGAAGTCCTGTGGCGCAATGGTCGCCGTTCCGTTGTCCGTGGGTTGGAGGCCAATCAGATCATCGAAATCGAAGAACGGGACACCCTCGATCCCCCGCCGTCCGCCCCCGTGCAGCAGCCTTTGTTCGAGAGCCTCATCACGGATCCGGATCCGGTACCCCTGGAGCCCGACACCGCAGAAATCGCGCGCCAACCGCTCCTGCCGCGACGTCTGAGTTCTGAGGCTCCGGGTCTGGCCTGGGCCGATTGGGACGCCGATGGCGATCCGGACCTCTTTATTAGCGCCGAGGAAGAGGGGCATTTCCGGGTACTTCGGAACGACGGTCCGGCTGGTTTTGTGCCGGAAACCGAAGCCCTAAGTTCTGTAGCGGTTTCGGACGCGGTCGCTGTCTTGGTGGATCGCCGACGCGGTTTCCCTCCTCGGCTGATAGCGGGGCTTTCCAACCAGAAAGCGGCGCTTGCTCGGGCTCCGCGGTTCCAGAGTTGGACCCTTCAGGCCGGCAAGCCCATCGTCGCCACCAATGCCCCCGCCGATGAGGCAACCACCGGTCCGATGGCTTTGGCCGACG
>JAPLUH010000423.1 GCA_026397675.1 Verrucomicrobiota bacterium | reverse complement strand
TCGATGCAGAGGAACCTGTCGGTCCGGCCAGATTGGTCCGGGAAAGCGTGACTGTAATAGGAAGCACCGGAGTGAAGCCCGTCGATAGGCTGGTGCCCTTGGTGCGATCGTCAGACAGGCTGGAGCCCGTCAGAGGGTTTCTCAACCGAACCGAGTAAGTTCCAATCTGGGGAAAACTGAAATTGGTGAGACTCAACGTTGAGTTGGTAGCCCGAGCTATCTCCGCCCCGTCCTTCAGCCAGTTGTAAACCACACCAGGCCCATGGCTGGAAATCACCGACAACACGACATTAGTGGAACCCGCTGGGACCGGCCCTAAGTACTCAGGAACCGCTGCATTTTCAGAAATGGCGGAGGAGACGGTGGGTGCCTGCAGTTCGGGATAAATTTCCAAGGCAACACGGTTAGTGATGGATTTTCCCAAGGAGTTGGACAGCACCACCAGGTATCCCCCGCTCTGGGACACTGTCAGCGATCGGGAACTCACGGCGACCGCAGATCCCTGGATGGTCGCCGAAGCATTGGTGATGGGGATGTCCACCGAAAGCACCTGCTCGCCGCTGAGAGCAGTGTACACCATCACCCGAGGAACCGGATCGCCCTTCGCCCGCACGCGAAAAGCCAGCAGGCTACCGGCATTGTCAACCCCTAGGAAAACTCCCGCCGCAGACTGGCCCAGTGGCGTGACCACGGGCGGGACTCCCGCTGTCCAAGCCACTGGCTCGACCACCACCTCGGCCGGGATATCCGCCAACCGCACCGTGGCAGACTTCAGGTCACTTCCAAATGCATTGACCACCTCAAGGTCGATCCGAAACGCCCCAGGTTCTGAATTGGGCACCACAACTGTCAGTTGAGAATTGGTCGCTCCAGGGATTAGGGATCCATTGCGGCGCCAGCGAAACTGCACCGGAGGCGCCCCATTTTGGAGACTTGCCCGCACACTGAGCGTACGACCTCGATCGGTGTAGTCGCTGTTCGGATTGAAATCACGCCCTCCCTCGATTGAATTCTCCTGAAAGACCAACGGCTCCAAAAGCGGTTTCTCGCGAGAAACAAGCACCAGGTTGTGTTGCCCACCGGCCGCGATATCCACGACATTGGCCAAGCCGACAGGAACTGAAGTCTGCCCCGACCCATTGTAGCCCCAAGCCACCACCGTTCCGTCGTCACGCAGGGCCAATGAGTGGGCCCGACCCGCAGCAATCCGGGTCACGCGGTTAAGTCCGACAGGCACCGTGGTGCGGCCGTCCGCCGAATTTCCCCAGGCAACCACCGTTCCGTCCGCACGCAGGGCCACGAGGTGCAAGGCGCCCGCACGCAGCGACACCACATTGGTCACAGAAGGCGGCACGTTGACGACTCCCGTGGCGTCCGATCCCCAGACGATGACTTGCCCCGTGGCCAGGAGCGCTGCGCTGAAAAACTCTCCCGCCGCCACCTCTACGGCCCCCGCCACTCCCGATGGGATGAATCGTTCCCCGAAAAGATTTTCCCCACCAAATGCTGAGACCGATCCGTCCGCACGCAGCGCCACCACATGGGTGGGGCCGACCACCACCGAGACAAATCCACCGGACGCATCGGCATCGGTGGCCGGCAGATCGGCGGTGATCCGGTCGCCAAAAAACGCCAGATCGCCCGGGAACTGATCCTTGAATCGCCCCGAAGCCAATGCGGAAGGCGCATTGGTTGGCTTGCGGAGAACGGCTCCGAAAAGATACCCGAAGCCGACCCGATTCATGCCCATTCGGCCGGAAGAATCCTGCAAGGCCGTATTCCAGGTAGTCTGGTCGGTGTAATCCAAGACTCCCGCACCGTAACTAATGACCCCATTGCTATTTCCGGTCAGCAATGCGGGCCCTCTCAAAATCAGTCGGCTCCCAACATAATTGGTGCCACCCACTCGAATTCCGGACCTGAGCGTCAGCCCGCTCACCAACTCCCCGGCCGTCACCGCCTCGACATCGCTGGCCACGATCCCTGCCGGCAGTTCGGGAGAGCGATTGAGTCCGAGCAGGCTCTCACCCCAAGCCACCAAGGATCGGTTGCGAGTTTGAGCCTCCATCACGAAGGACCCAAACATTAAACAGGCACACAGCCCAAACTTCCAAATCCCATCACTCCAAAAGGATCGCATATGCCGATCCCATCGGAGGATTCACGTCGAAACTAAAGCCGAGCCCATTCCGCAAAAGACCGGCGCTGAGCGGAACGACTCGGTTCAGACGATAGTGATCACGGGGTAAAAATCTTTCACAAGACGAGGTTTGAGCGAACCCGAACACAGCTCTTGCGGAAGAAGTTTCAGCGCGCGCAACCGATCCAACGCCATCGTTGAGGTTTAGCAATAAACCAACACAAACGGTGTGAGCGGTGTGACGCGGTTGATGGAAATGATCCGGTTGATATCCGAATCCTTGAGTTCACGACCCTTGGGCAACAGCAAATGTCCGCCGGCGTTGAACAAATCACGCCCCAAGACCATGCCGGCCTTCAGTTCAATCAAGAGCAACTCCCGCTCACCCCGGGGGATTTGGGTCATTGGCAACGCCTTGGCCAAGAGGCGTACGGCCATCGGATCAAATTGCTTGTCCGAAAGACTCTCCAACTCGTTGAGGATTTGGGTCGTCGATCCGTTGCGATGGCAGAAGTGAATCACCGGGGCGAGGATCCGAGCCAACTGGGGAATGGTCTCACCCTTGAGTCCATCGGGATATCCCGTGCCATCGAAGGCCTCGTGATGATGACGAACAATCTCCGCTGCACTCGCCAACGCAGGAAAACTCTTAATGACCCCCTCCGCAATCTCGGGGTGGTGGCGAATCATCGCCAACTCCTCGTCGGTGCATTTGGCCGTATCCCGCAACCAGCGTCGCACGATGCTGCGATCCACGCTGAGCATGCCGATATCATACAAGGCCGCCGCCCACAGCAGGCGGGGCAATTCGGTCGGCGGAAGCTCCATCAATTCACCAATGGTCCGGCAGATGGCCACCGCCCGAAGACTGGCGTTGCCCAAATTGGGATGGAACACGCTGAGCATCTGGATGGACATCTCGATGGCCATATCCACGGAAGCTCCACCCATCACCGGCGCTGACGACGGCTCGCCGGATGGCGATGGGACGCCACCCCCGTCCGAAGCACCTCCGCCGCGCACGGCGTCGCTCAACTGCTGATTGAGCACCAGATTGCGAGCGCGAAGGGCGTCGATCTCGGACCGCTGGGCGGAATTTGCTGCGGCATTGTCCACCGCCATGGCGACCTCATCTCGCATCCAGGGCTTGGTCAGATAGCGGAAGATCAATCCCGACCGCCGAGCCTCCATGACACCATTTATGTCGCGCCCGGAAGTGAGCAAAATACGATTCATTCCAGGCCGGGCTTTGGCCAATTCCTGGAGCAATTTCATACTGTCATTTCCGGCGATCTGGTCATCGACGATCACCAGAGGAAAACTCTGCTGCTGCGCGTCGGCCAGACCCTCACCCGGTGAGGCATGGAGAGTCACCGAATAGGCGAGACTCAGGAGTTGGTCGCGGAGAATTGTCCCGATCAAAGGGTCCTCGGCGATCAGAAGGATTCGGAATGTCGAATTGTCACTCATATTTGGAAAGATGGTTGTCTAGCAGTTCAACTCAGCGGGACTCCTGATCGAGGTTGATGTTCTCGTCAAAAAATGTTCCACCCTCAGCGACGGCAGTGACTGCCTTCAGCAGCGTCTCGATAGGGCTCGTCTTGGATATATAGCCCGCAATACCTAGATTAAGGCATTTAATTAGTAGATCGTTTTGAGCGAAGGCTGAGAGCAATACGATACGGGTCTTGGGACTTAACTCCTGAATGGGGCTAATCAATTCAGCGCCAAGGCAGTCCTCGAGCCGCATGTCCAAGAACAGAAGGTCATACTGCTCCAGCACCAAGGTGGGTTCCAACTCTGACCAGTGGCTGTAGCACGCCACCTGAGTGCCCGGAATGGCCGAGGCAACAGCCCCGGCAATGGCTTCGGCGAGTTGGGGATGGTCATCCAGGAAGGCAATTTTCATGAGTTTAAAGCTGTCATGCTCTGAAGACCAAAACCTGCCGAATAGTTTTCGGGATCGAATCCGCCCCCGTCATCTAAAACTCGCAAGAACAAGCATGGCGGCGATGATATGCATTCGACCCTCATGCTAATATTGCGGGCACGCCCATGTCGGATGGCATTTCCTAGCAACTCTTCGGCGAAGCGGCAGGTCCGGAACAGAACTTCCGGATGCAAAACCAGGTCATCGGTGTTCAACGTCGTCAACTCGCATCGAACATTGAATTGCTTCTCCATGTGGCTACAAATGCTCTTGAGCTGCACAGACATTTCATCGAAAGACTGCAAACGCTCCGTGCCCTCGACCAGCAGTCGCCGCAATTCCCTCCGCAAGTAATCCAGCTGCTGAAGAATTGTGTCACGAGTCCGCTTAAAACCATCCACATCATCGATGCGGCTCGTGGCTACTTGGACTCCCAAGAGCGTTAGATTCTGGATGATGTGATCGTGCAACTCCTGCTGAACCAAAGTCCGATGGAGATTTAATCGGGCAATCGTGCCTTGCGCCTCGGCCAATTCCCCCATCTGACTCCGACTCGCAGAAAACACCGTCCACATCACGACCATCAGAAAGCTCGTGATGAGAATCTGAACAATATAATAGGGCATGGCCACTATCAGTGCCCGGATCGCACTGGCCTTAACGAATGACTTCTTTAAAATTATATTCAGTTGAAATTCCCGGTTGGGAAAATCTAGTAAACGCAAATAGCAAATCTTCCCGGTTCCGAAAGATTCATCGTTGATCAGGTCGCTCTCTAAGTTGTCCAACTCCAGCAGTCGTAGCCCTTCAAGATTGCTTAGGGTATCAGAAGGGTCCTTAGCGCGCACTTCAATCATTTGTTTTCTGGTAACCCTCTTTAACTCCCCCACCCGCTCCATATTAATAGAGGGTTCAGAGGACGCTTTGTTGGATAGATGAATGTTAACCATGTTGAGGCTCGCAGGCCGACCCGTATGGAGGATCAAACGCTTCAGATTAATGACCGCGAACAACACCCTAGAGGCGTTGACGGATTCACCTTCCAAACGACGCGGCCCTGCAGTTGCGAACACAAAGTAGGCCCGACTGGCATCATCGGCGGGCGGACCATTCCAGAAGATCTTTGATACGTGCTTGGAACCCGTTTGCACAGTTTCCAAAAGTGTCTCTTGAAACGCCGGGTCCTTGAAAATCGTCGCGAATACCAAGTCATCCATCGTAAGCACCAAGCCGGCGGGATCTACTCGGGCAACTCCATCGTCAAAATCGGCCAATCCGACGGCCACGATTCCGGGGTACCGGTCCATTTCACGGATTAACTGCAGGGTGGATTTTCGTTGTTCCACCGTCGACGCGAGACCCACCAACTCAAAGAGACGGGGCACTCGGCTGAAATGATTCTCCATCACCTGCCGCCGATCATCAAAGATCCGAGTCAGTTGGATACGGTCCGCCTTGCGGGCCCGCAGGAAAGCCGGCCAGAAAATCAACACCGCGAAGACCAACATTCCCACGGTTAACTTGGCGTAGTTGTACCAGAACACCCTCCGGCGCACCGAACCCTGGGCAATCCTTCCAATGTCGCTCAGAAGTGTATTAGCGTCCTGCATGCTTTTCAATCGGTGGCATTCGACCTTCTATTCGTCTCACGTTCCGTCCCAGGACGAAAACGAATGGTGCTACTGACCCTCCCGCAGCGACAATCGCTTCTGGAGGGCTGGAACCGTGATCCTCAAAATCCGGGATGCAGCCATTAAGTCCTGCTTACAATGGTCAAGAACCCGCTGGATGTGATCGTTCTCCACCTCGGCAAGTGACCGGAGCAGGCCCGGACCCGATGCCTCCAATCCGCTGCGCTCACCAGTACCGTTGGCTTGGGAAAACCGACCGGACGTCGGTCCCGAACGCGGAGGCGATGCCAAGGGCAATTCACCGAGTGTCGAAACCGACTTGGCTTCACTGCCGCTCATCCGCGTCGGCGGCAACATTCTTCGGACCGGAGGTTTCTCTGAAAACTGGCTGCGATAGGCGCTCAAACTGCTCAGATCTACAGGGCCATCACCACTGGCAACAACACCTCGTTCGATCATGTTCTGAAGCTCCCGGATGTTCCCAGGCCACGTGTGCTGTTTCAGCCAATCCATTGCCTCTTTGGTAAAACCCAGGATCGGTTTGCTGTGCTTGCGGCAGAACTCCTCGAGGAAATACTCGGCTAGAATCGGGACATCAGACAGCCGATCTCGAAGCGGAGGCATGTAGACCGGGACCACATTCAGGCGAAAGAAAAGATCCTCCCGGAATTCTCCCCGTTCGACCGATTCCTCCAAATTGCGATTGGTGGTGGCGACAATCCGAACATCCACCGACAGTGTTTCGTTGCCGCCGACTCGCTCGTACTCCCGCTCTTGGATCACCCGCAACAGCTTAGATTGGACAGCCAGAGACACCTCGCTCACCTCGTCCAGAAGCAGCGTGCCACCGTTGGCCATTCCGAATCGTCCCTCACGACGAATGATGGCACCGGTGAATGCGCCGCGCTCGTGACCAAAGAGTTCGCTCTCCACCAGAGACTCGGGCAGAGCCGCACAATTGAGCTTCACGAATGGACCGGAGGCCCGCGGACTCTGCTGGTGGAGGGCCCGTGCGACCAATTCCTTACCTGTGCCGCTTTCGCCCTGGATGAGCACCGTTGTCTGGGTGGGTGCGATTCGGCGAATATACTCCCTCAAGTATTGGGTCGCGGGCGATCGCCCCAAAATTTGGACTCCTGCCTGGACACCACTCCCAGTGCCTCGATTCGAGGTACGGGGAGGGATGGTTGGGGCCGACAGCACGGCCGGAGACGCATGAAAAACGGTTGGCGCGGCGAGAAACTTGCGGGCCCGGTCAAAGAAGTCCCGGAGATCTCTCTCGGCAAATGGACGGACCACGATCTCGTGAGCCCCAGCACGACGGTGCTGCTGACTCAAATCGCTGCTCTCCTTGTCCAAAATGCTGACGATGTAGGGCGTCTCCATCCGGGCGGCCAGCTCTCGAATGAGCGTGGTGGATAAACCGTCCGGAAGGGTTTCACCGACGAGGAGTAATTGGAACCGATCTGCTTCCAGGTACTCCCAGGCAGCCGACAACGAATCGGCCTCCGCCACGGCCACTCCTCTGGGCCGGAGAACACGGCCGACAGTCTGACGGATCAGATCTGAGCGATCCACCACTAGAACCCGTTCAATGAGCTTCATGGCCCGATCCCCCCGGCTCTCAGTCCGTAGGTAGACCGAATCCGCTGTGGGCTCCGACTTGCGCTGCTGGGGACGAGATCGCCGGGTATCATTTGGTGACGGAGCATCCACTGTTCATTCTGCCGATCGAGTCGCACTGAACGCTGGATTAAATCAAGGG
>JAPLUH010000248.1 GCA_026397675.1 Verrucomicrobiota bacterium | reverse complement strand
ACCGGCAACCCGAGGATGAAGGTGCCATGGATCACCACGCCCACACGGTGGCAGGCCTTGGTGAAGCGGCGCATTTCATCGGTGGTCACACCCTTCTTGATGCGCTTGAGGATGTCGTCGTTGCCGGATTCGTAGCCAACGAGGAACAGACGCAGACCGCAATCCTTGAAGAACCGGATCGTGTCTTCATCCAGATTGGCCCGGCTGTTGCAGCTCCAAGTCACTCCCAGCGGAGCGAGCTTTTTGGCGATTTCGCGGGCCCGCGGCAAGTTGGCCGTGAAGGTATCGTCATCGAAGAAAAACTCCCGGACCTGCGGGAAGAGCTTCTTCATGTAGGCCATCTCGGCAGCGACGTTATCGGCCGAACGCACCCGATACTTGTGTCCACCAATGGTCTGGGGCCACAGACAGAAGGTGCACTGAGCCGGGCACCCTCGCCCCGTGTACATCGAAATGTACGGGTGCATTAGGTAACCAATGAAATACTTCTCAATCTCCAGATCCCGCTTGTAGACATCGGCCACCCAGGGCAACGCATCCATGTTGTGAATGAGTTCCCGCTCCGGGTTGTGGATAATCTTACCTTCCTTACGAAAGCTCAGCCCCGAGATGGATTCCATCGGGCGGTCTTCGCAGACCTCCTTGCAGGTGAAGTCGAACTCCTTGCGACCCACCCAATCGATCGCCGGAGAAGCCTTGAGCGTCTCGGTCGGCAAGACAGCTGTATGAGCTCCGATGAATCCGATCTTTGTCTCCGGACGCTGGGCCTTGATGGCCTCTGCCACCTTGCAGTCGTTTTTCAGCGACGGCGTGGACGTGTTGATAATGACATGGCTGAACTCTTTGGCGATGCGCAGAGTCTCCTGAATCCCAATGTCATGGGGCGGACAATCGAGCAGACGGGAGTTCGGCACCAGAGCGGCCGGTTGGGCCAACCAAGTCGGATACCAAAAAGAGGTCACCTCGCGGCGGGCCTGGTAGCGGGCACCGGCACCGCCGTCGAAGCCGTCAAACGAGGGAGGAGACAAGAACAGGGCGGACATGGAAATCAGGGATGCGTTGGAAAGCAGGAAACTCGGTGAGAGGTCGATCGCTCCGATCTTACTCTGATTTGACCTCTATTTTCTTGGCTGCGGCCATCTTGGCCTTGAGGTCAGCAAGCTGGTCGATTGCAGGCCCAGAAGCTCCAGTGGAGCACCCGCCCGAACCACCGGAATTTTCGTGGGAGTGATCGTGCGGCAGGTCATTGCCGCCGCGTGCGTAGGCAGATTTCACGCCGGCGAACTCACGGTTCACCGCCTCTTTGGCCTCAGCAAGGTGACCCTTGCCAATGGTCGCTCCGTTGTAAGCCGAACGGGTCAGCTCAGGGCTCGAAGGGTAGGCAGGGGGCCGGGAACCGAAGTTGTACTTAAAGTTGACCCACGAATCCCTCGGTTTGCTGCTCAGAGCCCCCGACGGCTCAAAGCCCGAGTGCATCATGCAGTTGTCGCAGCGGACATCGCGGCCGCAACCCTTTTCATCCACGCCAAATCGGTCCCATTTCACCTCGGCCAACATCTGGGCATAGGTGGGGTAATGACCCTCGGTCATGACATAGCACGGAGCCTTCCACCCGCGGACGTTATAGGTCGGTACCGCCCACGCACTGCAGGCCAATTCCCGTTTTCCGGCCAAGAATTCCAGATAACCCGGAGTTCCGAAGATCGTAAACATCTCACCCCAACGCTCGATGTCCTTGAACTTCTGGCGGGTCATCTCACGGGTGAGGAAGAACTGGGCGGGGTCTTTGCCCAGGCGCTTAACCATGTCCTTCTTGGCAGCGTCGTAGTCGTAGCCCGGTGAGATGGTGTGGCCATCCACGCCCAGTGAGCTGAGGAACTTGAACATTTCCTCGAGTTCGGCGGTTTCAGTCTCCTTGTAGACGGTGGTGTTGGTGGCGACCTGATAGCCCAAAATCTTGGCCATCTGAATGGCTGCCACGCACTCCTTGAAAACACCCTCGCGTTCAACGATGAGATCGTGGGTAAACTCCAAACCATCAACATGGACATTCCAGTAATGCCACTTGCCGGGCCGGATCACCGTCTTGGACTTGGCAGCCGCATCGGCCTTGCGGATCGCTTGAGCCTCCTTTTCGGTCACCAGCTTCTCAGTCAGCAACTGGGCCAACTGGGGTTCGAAGGTCGGCGTGTAAACGCTGGCCAGATACTCCCGCATTTTCTTCCGCATGAAGACACCGTTGGTGCAAATGTACACCAGACGTCCCTGTCCCTGCAGACCTTCTACCAACTCCTCGATCTTGGGATAAATTAAAGGTTCGCCGCCACAAATCGAAATCATGGGCGCATCGCATTCATCGGCTGCTGCCAGACACTGTTCCAGCGGCACCAAGTCCTTCAGCGAAGTGGAATACTCCCGGATGCGACCACAGCCCGTGCACGTTAGATTGCAGGTATGGAGCGGCTCCAACTGCAACACCATCGCGTACTTGGGTGTGCCTTTGAGCTTATGTTTGATGATGTGCCGGGCGATCTTGGCCGTCGGCGCGAGAGGAAAACGCATGGTTTGAAAATCAATGGGCTGGCACCTGGACCACCGCCGCCATGGCGACCATTGGGGTCGTCGTGGCAGTCAATGCAACCCCGTTGGTCGGAGAGCCAGGAGCCGAGCGATGTGAGGGATCGGCCTTGAGCAGACCTGGAAGGAGTAACGTGGCCGGAGAGACGCTATGGGATCCACTGAACCCGCCGCATCCCGAAAACAGGGTAGAAGCGGCGAAAAAAAACAAAACCGCCATTCCCCGAAATCGATAAGACCCCTTCACGCCCGATAGAATAGATCCAGCCGCTTCAGGGGCAATCCCCATTTTGGGCGCGTATCGAGGAAGGTCTTGTCGGTCCGGGCCGCACAGACCACCGTGGAGCCCTGCGACCATGAAATTCATCAGCCTATTGGGAATCGTCGCCCTTATCGGCGTGGCTTGGCTGCTCTCAGAGCACAAGCGCCGCTTTCCGTTCCGGGCTGTGCTCTGGGGCGTAACCCTCCAGTTCTTCTTGGGATGGTTTATCCTCAAGATCGGTCCTGACGAGGCTCTCTTCAACGCCTGCCAGCAGCTTGTTTCTCGCTTCATCGGCTTTGCGAACGAGGGCAATCAACTGATGTTCAGGCCGTTAGCTAATGAAGCGGTGATGTCCAAGGCCTTTGGCCCAGAGAACGCCTTGTTCTTCGCCCTAGTGATCACCGGCATCATCGTGTTGATTAGCACCGTCTCTTCAGTCCTCTACCACTGCGGAGTCCTGCAACTCCTGGTCCGCAGTGTTGCCCGGGGCCTGCGGCGGACCATGGTCACTAGCGGCAGCGAGACCCTCAGCGCCGCAGCCAACAGCTTCATGGGCCAAACCGAGGCCCCGCTGCTCATCAAGCCCTACTGGCCCGGCATGACTCGGAGTGAATTGCACTGCATGATGGTTGGCGGTTTCGGCACCATCGCTGGCAGCGTGATGGGATTCTTACTCTGAACATTTCGATGCCCACAGAAATCCACCCCACAGCGGTCATCCATCCTTCAGCCCAACTCGGCGAAGGCTGCCAAGTCGGCCCCCATGCGGTCATTGATGCCCATGTGATCTTAGGGCCTCATTGCCAGGTGGGCCCAGGTGCCTACCTGACGGGCCATACCCAACTGGGATCGGGCAACCGCATCCATGCCGGGGCCGTTCTTGGGGACGCGCCACAAGACTTCAAATACGCGGGACAACCCACTCGACTGCAAATCGGTAACGATAACGTTTTTCGAGAACACGTGACCGTGCACCGCTCGAATCGGCTGGAGGAAGACACGGTCCTTGGCGACGGAAACTTTCTAATGGCCGGCTCTCATGTCGGACACAACAGTGTTTTAGGGAACCACACTGTCCTAGCCAATGGGGCACTGTTGGGCGGCCACGTGGTGGTGCAGGACCGGGCCTTCATTTCAGGGAGCTGCCTGGTCCACCAGTTTTGCCGAATCGGTCGACTGGCTCTCATGCAAGGCGGTTCGGCCATTTCACTCGACCTCCCTCCCTTCACGCTGGCACGGGACACAAACATCCTTTGCGGGCTCAATCGGGTGGGATTGCGTCGGGCCGGCATTAGTCCTGAAGACCGCCGTGCCCTCCAACGCGTGTATCACCTCCTCTTTCGATCGGTGCTCCCACGAGCCGAGCGACTGCGTCAAGCCGCTGCCAATTTCCCTCAACCCGTCTGTCAGGAATTAATCGCCTTCGTGGCCACATCGACCCGGGGCCTGTGTGCCGATCCGGGTCGCCGGAATGGTTCCAACTCCGACGAAGAGGCCTCAACCCACTGACCCGCAATCCCAGAGGCTATCCGGGCTCTACGGCCGGCTGATCTCTGAGCCTCCCAACGACAACAATGGAATTCGCTTACTCCTTGGTCCAACTGGCCAATGGCACCACCAGCATACGATCGCTGGCCGAAGGGGAGACCTTTCATCCAGTTATCGGTCCGGTCGCCGAGGCCGAGGCGCTGTACGTGAGACAACTGCGACTCCCGGAACGCCTCACCGCAGCCACCGATGAGGAATGGGTTCTCTGGGATGTGGGGCTGGGCAGCGCAGCCAATGTCACCACCGCCCTACGGCACCTGGCCGGGATCCCGAAACGGATTTGCATCGTCAGTTTTGATCACACCTTAGAACCCTTGCGCTTCGCCCGAGACCATGCCCCGGAGCTGGGCTATCCGTTGGGCTTCGAGACCGCCTTCGGCGCGCTGCTCGAACATCATCAGTGTGAGTTCGTCCACGATCGCCTTTCAGTCCGCTGGCAAGCAGAGGTGGCCGATTTTCCCACCCTCATCCAATCGGCCGCACCACTGCCGGCCCCCCACGCGATCTTCTACGATGCGTATTCCCCAGCACGGAATCCGGCGATGTGGACGCTACCCCTCTTCCAGCGGCTCTTCGAGCGATTGGATCCGACTCGCCCCTGCGCCATGGCCACCTATTCCCGCGCCACCCTCCTGCGGACGACCCTACTGCGGGCCGGTTTCTGTGTCGGCGCCGGCGAGGCCACCGGAGAAAAGGAAGAGACGACTCTGGCCAGCAATGCATTGTCCCTAATTCCCCGGCCCCTAGGAAGCGACTGGCTCGGCCGGGCGCTGCGTTCCACCAGTGCCGAGCCTCTGGAGAGCGCTGTCTACCGGCAGGCTCCTTTGTCTGAAGGGACCCGAGCCGCCCTGCTAGGCCACCCCCAGTTCCGGCAGGATTGAATCGCTTGCCCAAGGTTTGTTTTCCTGGTTCGCAACACGGCTGCTGGCTGGAACAAGAACCCACCTGGCAGAACTGGTTCCCGGCTTTAGAAATAGCCTGGAAATCGATCCTGCTCAAAAAGTCCGATAAAACCCAGACCACTCAATCGCGGTTGGTTCATCGATTCGACATGCCCATCAAAAAACCAGCCATTGGCGCGGTTGGAATGACGGCCGTGTATCTCATAATCCTCATCGATCCGAAAAACATGAAACTGTCGGGCGGTAATGCCCAAACGACCCCGACTAGTGGTATCGGCCAAGTGAAGGTACGAGGAGGGTTGTTCTATGCGCTCACTCTGGAGAATTTCTTGAAGGGACCCGGACCGTAGGACCTCCGGAGGGTCGACCCAAACACCGAAGGTCATCAGCCAATTGGTCCAAGAAGAAGGCGGATAGGTGGGGCACAGAAAGATGGAAGCAGGCAGGTTCTGATGGGCCGCCACCGACTGGGCCCACGTATTGGTGATCATCAATGGCGATTGCAGACGGACCGCACCCCGATGGTCCTGCGCATAAAGTTGAGTGGCCAATCCTACCTGCCGCAAATTGCTCTGACAGCGTACCGACCCCGCCTTGGCCTTGGCCGAGGACAATGCGGGCAACAACATCGCCGCCAGAATAGCGATCACAGCGATCACGACCAGCAACTCCACCAAGGTGAACGCCTTGCTGCGGGCGATCTGCGACCTCATTGGATGGACATTACAAACATTATTGAACGGGCGCCATCCCCTTCCCAAGGGACAATCCTCACAAAAACAGACCCAACCGACTCCGTCCGCGGCCAATACACCAACACAGAGAGTTATTGGTTCCGAGGCGTTCACCGCGATGGCGGAACCCACCAATTGAGAACGAACACACACGACCCGAACCGTGAGCCGAACCCTAGAGGGCTAAGACCAACGACCAACGAAGCCAGTCGGCCTGTTGCAGGGACATCTGCCGGTCGGCAGGTCTATTTGGGGACCTTCGCCCAGTTCCTGCCAGTCACACGGCACTGCGCCTCGACACCCGTGCCCGCCTCTCTGTCCCAGTCCCAGTTTCTTCGGCGCAGCCTCTCTCCGAATTTTCAAACAAACCCCAAGAAACAGTGGTCATTGCAGGTCCCTGTTACTCTCTGGAAAACCCATTTGCGGATAGGTTTAGAAGAGACTGATTATTGAATGTTATTAACAGGTTATTAACAGTGTCGCATTCGCTATTTTTACCGCATCAGATATCGTTTGTTGAAATAGAATTAACGCTGATAAACTGCAGTTTTAATGGCTTTTTCACGATCTACACCCTCTGCATTCATTTGTGTCCACCAACAGAAAAACTGTCATCCAAACAGACTGTTGATGGGCTAATCCTGCCTCATAGGTCGATGTTCCATTAGATATTTATACTTGCCTTGTTTCTTTCAATCGTTAGGCTTCCCCCACACGCATCGCTCAATGCTGGTTTTCAGCTCAGGGTGGTCGGGTTCGGATTAATTAAAAACATATCCATCATGGACATTACCAAAGAGATCGAACGTCAGACTCAGGAACTCCAGAAGAAACTGGCCCTGTTGAGCGACAACAACCTCCAAGAGTTGGTCACCAAAAAAGCCGCGCTGGAAACCGAATTGGCTGACATCGAAGCTAAGATTTCCAACACCTGCAAACTTCTGGGTATTTCCACGTCGGGGGCCTCCTCCCCGGCCCGCTCTGAGCGGCGTACCCGTATGGGTGGCGATGTCATTCGCGCCAAGATCACTGAGGTTCTGAAGGCCTCCCCGCAGGGCCTTTCTCAGATCGACATCGCCAAGCAGACTGGGGTTTCTTACGCCAGCGTGATCAACTTCCTGAAGGACAATCAGGACACCATCCGCACTGAAGGCGATCGCAAGAGCAAGCTCGTCTTCCTCAAGTAAACGAGCAGCCGACTCTGGCTCCTGTTTTGGCTCCTGTTTTGCCTCCTGTTAGGCGATATAAATCAGCCCAATAACGCGGCCAAAAGATCTAGAAAAGTTCATCGGCCGGTATTCGCAGTGCGACCTGAGGTTGCCCTGAAATCGAATACCGGCCGTTTTCGTTGACGGAATGATCGACGCCTTTATCGACGAATTCACCGCGGAGACCGTTGGATCGGTTTGGCTGGGACTTTCAGAGCTCGGTCTGAGCCGGCACTTCAGGGATTCAATAATCCGATCACCTCGTCGTGCAGTTCCGGCGCACAAGCCACCATGGAAGTGGCGCCGACGTGATTGGCCGGCTGGCCCTGCCAGTCGGAAAAACGAGCCCCGGCCCCTTCCAACACGGGCACCAGCGGCAGGAGGTCCCACGGGTTCATGATCGGATCAACCATCACATCCACCCACCCAGAGCACAGCAGCAAGTAGCCGTAACAGTCTCCGAAGCCCCGGTAGAGCCGAACCGAACCGCTCAGGGCATCGAACCGGGCTCCATTCTGATACTTGGCTGGATAAAGAGGATCGGTCGTTAGCAAGGAAGCCTCGGAAAGGCGGGCACAAGGTCGGACCCGGACCGGTCGATCATTGAGCGTGGTAGTAACTCCATCTCCAATCATCAACTGACGCGTCACGGGCTGGTGGATGCAGCCCACAATGGGCCGACCGCGATGAAGCAAACCGATGAGCGTCCCAAAGAGGGGGACCCCCAAGATGAAACTTTTGGTCCCGTCCACTGGATCGAGCACCCAAACATACTCAGCATCGCCCCGTTCAGTGCCAAATTCCTCACCAATAATGCCATGCTCTGGAAAGCGACGGGCAATCATCTCCCGCATTACCTTCTCGGCCCCGCGGTCAGCCAGGGTCACCGGAGAGGCATCGCTCTTGAGTTCCAAGCCCATGTCCCGGGATCCGAAGTAAGGCAAGATAACTTGGGCGCTGGCCTCGGCGAGTTCCCGCACAAAGGCAACAAAGGGCTCGTGATTCATGAAGACAGCGGAGAAGAGCAGAATTGCCCGTGTTTGGAAACCGAAGACCCGTTACGAAATCGGCTCAGGACCGAGCCATTGCCAAGAGCCGCTCGGCCAACCGACTACCCAAGCGCTCGGCGTCCCGGACCGGCGCTTTATCCTCCTCGTAACGGCCCACACCGTCACGGAAGACCGCCACCCGCAGGTGCAACTGGTGTCCCACCACCCGGGCATAGCCGGCAATGGGACTCTGACATCCGCCACCCATCCCGCGCAGGAATGCCCGTTCGGCCAGAACCGCCTGATGGGTGTTGAAGTGGTTCAAGATCTCCACTCGGGAGCCGATCTCCGAATCCCCGGCGCGGATTTCTAGAGCGACAGCGCCCTGACCCACGGCCGGCAAGAATTCTTCCGGCTCTAGGATCGTCCCAAGAATGCCCTCGGGCGGCGGATCAAACATCAACCGTTGGGTCGGGCTCAGCCGATAATCGGCCCGCAGCGCCCCTTTGGGACTGAGGTCGAAGCCCAAACGGGTCAACCCAGCCGCGGCGAGCAAGGTGGCATCAATTCCATCGTCCTGAAGCAGCTTAGAGAGCCGGGTGCCCACATTGCCCCGGATCGGCACCACGGTCATGTCGGGCCGCAGCGCCTTCACTAGGGCCGAGCGCCGAGTGCTGCTGGTGGCTACTACCGCGCCTTCGGGCAGGTCTTCCAGTAAGAGGCCAGGACCAAAACCCGAACGCTCCTTGCTCCCCGGGGTCCATTCGGCCACCGGATTCTTCTCCGCAACGACCCTCACCACATCGCGATACAGCAAGACCTCTCGGACATCGGCACGTGCACAAATGGCTCCGAGCGTCAGCCCTTCCGGCAATTCGGTGGGCAAATCCTTGAGGCTGTGGACCGCCAAGTCCGCCCGACCTTCCAAGAGGGCCAGTTCCAGTTCCTTGGTGAACAATCCTTTTGGCAATGGCATCCCGGAGTCGGCCAGCGCCGAAGTCTGAAGGGCATCACCCGTGGTTCGGATCACTTCCAGTTCGAAGCGCTCGCCTGGGAATGACGCCTGAAGTTGGTTTTGAACCTGACGGGACTGGGCCAGTGCCAAGGCGCTGCCGCGGGTGGCGATAAGAATGGGGCGATTCAGAGACATGGAAATCAGGCGGCCGGTGAGCGCAGGGCAAAGGGACCGAAGCGACGCCCACCATCAAACTCAGCGGCGGCCTCACGGATCATCGCCTCGCAACGGGCCACCTCTTCCCGGCGTTGGCGAGTCGCCGTATCGGCCACCGATTGGAGGTCATCGACGTTGGCTAGGAACACTTCCGGCAACAAGGTCACGGCAGGATCGATATCCCGCGGCACCGCCAAATCGATGAGCAAAATAGGACGAGGCCTGCGTCCAGCCATCAGCCGTTCCAACCGATCCCGGTCGAGGATCGGATGCGGCGAACCCGTGGCGCTGATCACGATGTCCACAGCAGCAAATTCGCGCTCCCAGTCCTGGAAACCAATAGCCCGACCTTCCAGTTCTTCAGCCAAGGCTGCGGCACGGTCGAAGGAACGATTGGAGACCAGGATACCCTTGGCACCACGACCCCGAAGCGCTCGGGCGGTCTTTTCACTGGTGTCGCCAGCCCCGATCACCAGCACCTGGCGCCGATCCAGGTCGTCAAAAATCCTCTCGGCCAGTTCGACAGCGACGGCGGCCACCGAAGTGTTGCCCCGTTGAATCTGGGTCTCGGTGCGGACGCGCTTGGCCATGGCGAAGGCCCTTTGGAACGATCGGTTCAGGATTCCCCCAGTACTCCCGGCGGCTAAAGCGATTGAGTAGAACCGCTTGATTTGGCCCAAGATCTCCGTTTCGCCCAGCACCAACGAATCGAGCCCGGAAACCACGCGAAATAGATGCTCCAAGGCTGCGGTTCCCTGGTGGGTGTAAACAATTCCCGACAAGTCACCCGATTGGCCTCGGTCGTGGACCAGAAAACCGCGCAGTTGCTGCACCAAGGCGGCCGGATCGCCCGACGGGATCGCCGCGTACACTTCGACCCGATTGCAGGTGGAGACCACCAAAGCCTCGGTGGCCAGACCCAAAGATCGAATGCGGGCCGCCGCGGACGCGAGGTCCGACTCGGCAAAGGCCATTCGTTCCCGAACCTCAATAGGAGCGGTCTTGTGACTGAGACCTACGGCAACGAGAGGCATCAGGAGTTGGGGGTTGGAACCCGATTGTGCATCCCGGAAAGAAGATACATGCCCCAGAAGGTGAGCATGAGCACGGCAAAACCCAAAACTGAACCCCAAGCCAGCCGACGACCCCGCTGACGGAACTGCCAGGCAGCGAGCAAGAGTCCGCCATAGAGCAACCAGGTGACGCAGGAGTAGATCACGAAGGGATCCGCGACAAACCATGCCCCTCTGGCCTGCCGCAAGTAGAGGGAGCCCGAAGCCAGACCCGCGGACAGCAGCCCCCAACCGACCCAAAGCAGGCCCGTCGTCGCCGACTCCAAGCGAGTAATGGGCGGCAAGAGCGCCCGCAACGCGCGGGCCTTGTCAAAACGCAGGCTATGCTCTTGATGCAAGTACATGCCGGAGGCCAAAGAACCCAAACCGAAGGATCCATAAGCCAACAGCACCAGGGCCGCATGGATCGGCCCCCAGCCGCTGGAGAAATCGGGGCGCTGCCCGGCGGGCGGGTCCAGGGCGGGCATGAGCGCAAAGACTCCCAGCAGAGTGAGGACCGGCGCCGCAAAGGCCCCCAGGAATCGCATGCGACTAAATCCTCCGATCAACAAGTAGACCGCGGAAATGGTCCACGTCACGAACATGGTCGCCTCGAACAGATTGTTGATGGGACACCGTTCGAGGGAAAACCCGCGGCGAAACATGGCCCCGGTGTGCAGCACCCAACCCACCGCCATCAGCCCGTACAGCGCGACGCTGTCCCGCTGGAACTGCCGACGCCAAATGATCACAGCAAAGCCCGCGGCCAGCGCATACAGCACCACCGCTGCGGCAAACAATCCCCGATCAGAAAACGGCAACGACACGAGACAACTCAGTTAAACGCGGACAGAAACTAGGCAAGCCGCGGTTCGATGGTACGATTCGAATCATCGAACCGCCAGCCTCTGCCCTTTCATCCAACAGCCCATCTTCAGACGGGGCTCGGAGAATTAGTGCTTTTTGACCCGCACGTTGCGGTATTCCACAATCGACTTCGGATCATGGGCCTGGAAAGCAATCGTGCCCTCATTGAGCTTGCGCTCGAAATCCTTGCCTGCCTTGCGATTGGGTTCCTCAGTGAAATCATTCACCAACTTGCCATTGAGGAAGATCTGGACGCGGTTGCCCTTCACAATGACGTGATGCGTGTACCACTCGTTGTCGCGGACCACTCCCTCGATCTTGTCGGCTTTGACGTCCTGCACCGAATAGATGCTACCCGATTTGCGCCAGTCGCCCTGGGTCTGGTTGACCTGGGTCTCGTAGCCACCCCAAGGCCATCCAGAATCCTGGTACTTGGTGTGGATGTAGATGCCACCGTTGGAGTTGGGGGCCGTCTTCACATCCACCTTCAACTCAAAGTCTTTGAAGGGAGCCAGCGGGCCGGTGTAAAAATTGTGGGACCGCTCGCCCTGGGCCTTGAAGCCGCCGTCAGCGAGGCTCCAGGAGGCGGGCGTCTCGTTGACCTTCCAACCGGTCCAAGAACCGTCGGAGATCAGGGTGAAGCCCTGAGAATCCACGTGGCCAATCTGGCCCGGCTTGGGCTTGGAGGCGGCGGAATCAGCGGCATTGGAGGCACAACCAGCGAGGATCGCGGCGGCCACGACGATAGGAAAGCAGAGGGTCTTCATAGGGCGCAGTCTAGGGACTGGGAGGACCATGCATCGGGTTCCATCGAGTCGGCAAACCGGAATTCACCGACGGGATGAATTGCCGACAGCCCCGCTTCCCGTTGAAGTCATGCCGTGTCCGACACGACAACCACCCAGGCCTGTGCCGCTCCGACGGTTTCCCGACGGTCGCGGGGGGCTTGGCAACCGTTCACCGGGAATGGGGTGTCCCGCTTTGCCGATGCGAGCGGCAGCCGTGCCCTCGTATTTCTCGGGGGATTTGCTCTCACCACAGCGCTGGTGCTGGGCTGGGCATTGCACACCACATGGTGGCCCGTCATGGACCAAGCCGTGCGAGAGTTTCCAGAAAACGGTCCAGCCCTAGTTCAGGGTCGATTCAATTGGCCGGAAACAGCACCGCGGTTGCTGGCCGATTCCCCCCATCTCGGTGTGGCCGTCCGCCCCAGTAACTTGGATCCCCTCGGTCGAACAGCCGATCTTCAACTCGAACTCCTTCCGGAAACCCTGCGACTGGCCGGAATCGCTGGATTCGTGGACTTGCCATGGCCCGCGACGGCGACTCTGCCGCTGGGGCGTCTCCAAGCACAGGCTGCATGGGAGGCCTGGAGGCGGCCCGTGCTGGCCGCTCTCATCGTCATAGCAGCGACGGCGATGATAGTGATCTGGAGCTTATTGGCCCTCGCCCTGGCACT
>JAPLUH010000183.1 GCA_026397675.1 Verrucomicrobiota bacterium | reverse complement strand
CACAGCTCGCCGGCCCCCTGCCGCGCCAGCGACGATCCCAGCCACAGGACACTTTGTCCTGCCCGCGCCGCCGCCTGGGGCATTTCCAACAAACGGCGCAGGGCCGATTCGCCGGCCGGCGCGTTGGTGCTGGCAATGGCGGCGATGACGGCCTGCTCGAGGGCGGCCGGCATCCAGGCCTCCCGCTCGAGCGGACGCTCGGCGACCGCGGCTGTCACCTCCAAATACCCTTTCAAAGCCGAAGGAGCATCTCCCAGCCACGCGGCGGCGTCGGCAGCCTTGAAACGGGCCACCAGACGATCGGGGGATCCATCCGGTAATTGGGACAACGCTGTTTGGAAACCACTCAAGGCCTGCGCCATCAGCGCCTTAGAATTGCCCGAGAGAGCTTCTTCCCAGCGGCACCAAGCCAAAGTCAGGGTGAGGGGTCCACGAACCTCGGGAGGGGGATTCAGCGTGGCGGCCCGTTCTAGTTCGGCCACAGCCCGGGTGAGGCTGACGTGGGATTCTGCGATGGCTGAGCCCACCCGATCGGCACCCCGTCGGGCCAGGTGTTCCCGGAGATGAATCTGCCCCAAGCGCAGGCGCAGCGCGGCGACGGAGGCGTCGTCAGCCAGTCCAGTGACGACCCCTTCGAGGCGTTCGCGAGCCAGCGCTAACTGTCCTTGAGACACCCACCAGTCACTCAAGTTGCGGATGGCATCGCTGCGGAACACCACAGGAACCGTCGGGGCCAAATTTTCCTCCAAGTGCGCCACCGCACGCGCCCCCTGCCCCGCGGCCAAGAGCAGGCGCCCCAACAACGCTGAGGATTCCGGGCGTCGAGCGACTAACCCGTCCGCATCGGCACTGCGCCGCAACTGTTCGGCCGACGCCATGGCCTGCTCCATCTGCCGTCCCGCCTCCAAGATGCGGACCTCGAGCCGCAACCGATCCCACTGGGCTTCTGGCGTCTGGGCCAAGGGAGCTGCGGCAGCCACGGCTTCACGAGCCCGGGTCCAGTTGCCTGCACCCAGATGGGCTTCGGCAGCCACCATCAAACCGGTCCAAAGTAAGTCTGCCGGTTTGCCTTGGCTCAAGGCGCGTCGGAACGGTCCTTCAGGCTGATCCAACAAGGCGGCCGCTTCTTGTGGATGAGCGGATCGGAAAAGGGCCTCGGCCTGTCGCACCGAAGCGTGAAGGGCCAACTCGGATCCAGAGAACTGAGCCAGATAGAGCCCGAAGGTTTTCTGCGCCGCGGCATAATCCCCACGACCCGCCTCGGCCTCCCCTTGCGCATACAGGGCCCGACGCAATGCCTCGGGCTTCAGGGCGGAATCGGGAAACTGGCCAGAAAACGCGGTGAACTCGTCGGCAGCGCGCGCATAGGCCCCAATCGAGAAGGAACGTAGAGCGGCGTTGAAGGCGACTTGGTCTGGCCCATCGGCCGCAAGAACCGACAGGCCCAAGACAGTTCCCACCATCCAGCCCCACCCCCGACTCGATTTCTCGCGCAACCAACGCATCGGTCCACTCTCCGGACCTACCGGCCAACGAGCAAGCGGAGAGCAGTCCCTCCGCAGAGGCCACTCGGGAGCAAACCACCCCCAGCGATGGACTAAAAAACAGGACCCTTCCCGATTTCCCGCGAGAGACTATGGTGAGCGGCATGCAGTGCAGTCACGGGGTCACCGGAGTCTGGAAAGGCGGATGGAACGAAGCGGAGCTCAGCCGCTGGGCTGCGGCATTGCGGGCCCAATTGACCGACTCGGGCGTGACCTTGGGATTGGTCTTCTTGGCCCCATCGCTCTTTCCCTACGCCAAAGATGTCTTGGATGTGCTGCGTGTGCATGGACACGATCGATGCGATGGATGACGCGCCGTCGTGGATTAGAAAAACCGGCCTGTCCCCGGAGCACGTCAATGGCTGGCTCGTTTTTGCCAGCCCGTTCCACCTGAACGGCGAGGCCTGGTTACGGCAATGGAACAAGGCCTACCCCGGCATCCCCGCCATCGGCGGCCTGGCCAGTGGCGATTTCTCCTCCGAGCAGTGTCAGGTATACTTCAATGGCGGGGTCCATGAAGAGGGACTTGTCGCCGTGGCCCTCTGTGGTGATGTCACGCTCGAGACCGTGGTGTCGCAAGGATGCACGCCCATCGGCGAAAGCTGGACCATCACCCGGGCAGACCGAAATTTCATCTTGGGGATCGGCAATCGCCCTGCCTACTCAGTCTTGATGGAGACCTTCGATGGAATGAGCTTGGAGGAGCGCAAGAAAAGCCAAAACAACCTCTTCGTGGGCTTGGCAATCGATGAATACCGCGAGGAATTGCACTGCGGTGATTTCTTAGTCCGCAATCTTTTGGGTGGAGACCCCAAGAATGGAGCCCTTGCTGTCGGAGCCTACCCGCGCGCCGGACAAACTCTCCAGTTCCAGCGGCGCGACTCGGAGACGGCCGACGCCGAACTGTCGGCCCTGCTGGCACAAGCGCGCACACAGTTGGCCGGACGCCCGATTTACGGAGGGTGCCTGACCGTTTGCAATGGCCGCGGATCCCGGCTCTTCGGAATCCCCAACCACGATGCAAGCCTCGTTCAGGAGCAACTGGGCTGCACTGCCATCACCGGATTTTTCGGGCATGGCGAGCTGGGTCCGGTGGCCCGTCAAAATTTCCTGCACGGCTACACCGCCTCGCTCGGACTCTTCGTACCCAAGTCGCCGCTCCAACTGCGATAAACAGGCCCGGGACCCGCTCCAGTCAGCCAGCCCTATATCCACCCGAAACGTCCCCGAGAGTTGCCACAGCCGCCCTCCTTCTGCCTTCATCTGCGTCCATCTGCTGCCAATCCCGATTCCTGAATGAACGACGAACAACAACCCCAGTTTGAATCCGCCAAGTCCGAGGTTCAGCGCAAGACGCTGGACCAACGGGAGCAGATGACCGAGCTGATGCGCCTGCGTCACTCGTGAGCGCACATCTTGGCGACCGCGGTCCTGAGGCTCTGGCCGGATGCGTTGTTAGACATTGGGCCGCCCACCGAAGAGGGGTTCTACTACGACTTTGAACTGAAGCACCGCTTCACCCCCGACGATTTCCCGAAGATCGAAGAGGAGATGCGCAAAATCACCAAGGAGAACCAAGTCTTCGAGAAGTCGATCCAGACGCGGGCCGAGGCGCTGGCCTACTTCGAGAGCAAGGGTCAGACCTTCAAAGTGCAACGCATGGGCGACATCCCCGAGGGTGAGCCCATTAGCTTCTTCAAGAACGGCGAGTTCGTGGACTTGTGCGCCGGCCCTCACGTGATGCGCACGGGCAACGTGAAGCCCGGGGGCATTAAGATTCTAAAGGTCGCCAGCGCGTATTTTCGGGGCAACGAGAAGAACCCCCAGCTCCAGCGCCTTTACGGTACGGCCTTCAAGAACAAGGAGGAGTTGGACAACTGGCTCCTCATGCAAGAGGAAGCCCGCAAGCGGGACCACCGAAAGATCGGCACCGAAATGGGGCTCTTCGCGATGGATCCGGAATATGTCGGACCGGGCCTGCCGCTGTGGCTACCGAAAGGAACGGTGCTGGTGGAGGAGTTGGAACGGTTGGCCAAAGAGACCGAATTCCAAGCCGGTTACGTGCGCGTCAAGACGCCACACCTGGCCAAGGAGAAGATGTACAAGACCTCCGGCCACCTCCCGTACTACGCCGAGTCGATGTTCCCCCCGATGGAAATGCTCGAGGAGGACGAACGGAAGAAGCGCGATGCTCTCATGGAGCGCCGTGCCGACCTCATCCAACTTGCCGAAGGTATGGGCAAGGCCATCGCGCCCAACCCCAGCGGCTACACCGAGGAGCAGGTCCGCCACGACATCCAAAAACTGGAGACCGAGATCACCCTTTTGGGCGGACGGTATTATCTGAAGGCGATGAACTGCCCGCATCACCACCGCATCTTTGCGGCGGAACCGCGCAGCTACCGTGACCTGCCGCTGCGACTCGCCGAATACGGCACCTGCTACCGCTACGAGCAATCCGGCGAACTCTTCGGTGTCATGCGCGTTCGCAGCATGAACATGAACGACGCGCACATCTACTGCACGGCCGAGCAGTTCGCCGAAGAGTTCCGAGCGGTCAACGAGATGTACCTGAAGTACTTCAAGATCTTCGGGCTCGACCGTTACCAAATGCGCTTCAGCACCCATGATCCGGCGCGCTTGGGTCAAAAGTTCGTCAACGAACCCGAACTCTGGAAGAAGACCGAAGACATGGTGCGCCAGGTTCTTATCGAGTCGGGCATTAACTACGTGGAGGTGGCCAACGAGGCAGCGTTCTACGGACCGAAGATTGACGTGCAGGTCTGGAGCGCCATCGGGCGTGAATTCACCATCGCCACCAACCAGGTCGATTTCGCCGTGCCCGCCCGCTTCGGCCTGACCTACCGCGACCGGGACAACACCGAGAAGACACCGCTGTGCATCCACCGCGCCCCGCTGGGCACGCACGAGCGGTTCATCGGCTTCCTCATCGAGCATTACGCCGGCAACTTCCCGCTCTGGCTGGCCCCCGAACAGGTGCGGGTCCTGACGCTCAACGACGAGGCGCCGCTCGTTGAATACGCCAAGTCGATCACCGCTGAGTTGCGCGCTCAGTTCGTTCGCGTGGAAGGCGACTGGAGTGCCAACCCCGTGAAGGCAAAAATCGCCAACGCCGAAACCTCCAAGGTGCACACCATGCTGGTCGTCGGCCAACGCGACCTCGAGGCCGGGGTCGTTAGCGTCCGGTTGCACGGCAAGGGTAATGTCGGCGCAAAGCCGCGGGGAGAGGCCATTGCAGATTTGCTCACCTCCATCCGCGAACGCCGCGCTTGAGTTCCGCCAAAACCACTCCCGGAATCCCCGCCTCAAGGAGATTCCGGGAGAACCCTCGGAATCCTTTGGGGTACCCCTTGACCCTGCAGCGCTGCGCCCCATCCTCCCGCCCCCATGTTTGATCTGGGATCGCTCAATCCGCAGCAACGAGCTGCCGTGATCACCCACTCCGGGCCGGTCCTGATTTTGGCCGGAGCCGGCACAGGCAAGACACGCACGCTGACCTGCCGGATTGCCCACATGATTGGCAAGGGCATCGCTCCTGGACACATCCTGTCGGTGACCTTCACCAACAAGGCAGCCAAGGAGATGCTCGAGCGGGTCAACGAGATGATCCCCAAGGTACGAAAAACTCGCCAAGATCCCGGGGCACCGGAAGACCCGTTCCTCGAACGCCCCACCTTGTGCACGTTCCACTCGCTCTGTGTGCGGATTCTCCGGCAACACATCGAGAAACTGGGCTATAAGAAGAACTTCGTCATCTACGACACCGGCGACCAACTCGCTGCGATGAAGAAAATCCTCAGCCAAATCTCGGCCAAGGGAGAGAAGACCGATGCTGGAGCGGTGCTGACCATGCTCAGCAAGTTCAAGAACGGCGGCAGCCGGGGCGGTTTCGAAGACCCCTCGGTCCGCGCACTCGCCGAGCACGTGGCTCGCCGCTACGAGAGCGCCCTCCATGCCTGCAACGCCGTGGACTTCGACGACCTCATCCTCCTGACCTTGCGACTCTTCAGGGAACATCCCGATGCCCTGGAGGCCTGCCGGCGCAAGTACCGCTATGTCATGGTGGACGAGTACCAGGACACCAATGCCAGCCAGTTCGAGCTCATCAATCATCTGGCCAGCGCCTCTCGAAACCTCTGTGTGGTGGGTGACGACGACCAATCTATCTACGGATGGCGTGGGGCCGAGATCGCCAACATTCTAGACCTCGAAAAGCATTACCCCGAGGTCAAGATCATCAAGCTGGAGCAAAATTACCGCTCCACCAACATCATCCTCCGCGCCGCCAACGCCGTCATTCGACAGAACACGCGACGCCGCGAAAAGAGCCTCTGGTCGGCCAAAGGTGAGGGCAGCAAAATCACCCTCTACGCCTTCGACACCGACGAGACCGAAGGCCGGACCGTGGCCGAGAATATCGAGTACGACCGACTCACCCAGCAGATCAATTGGGGCAAGCAAGCCATCCTGTTCCGCACGAACATCCAGTCGCGCCCCATCGAAGCGGCTCTGCGCAAGGCGCGGATCCGATACCGGTTGATCGGCGGCCAGAGTTTCTTCGATCGCAGCGAGATCAAAGACATTCTCGCCTACCTCAAGAGCTTCGTAAATCCGAACGACGATGTGAACCTCCTGCGCATCGCCAACAAGCCGGCCCGGGGGCTCAGTGATGTCACCATGGAGCGACTTCTGGCCTTCAGCGCGGACCGCAAAGCCAGCGTGTACACCATCATGAGGCACACCGACGTGCTGGCCTCCTTCCAGGCCCGGACGCGCGAATCCATCACCGGCTTCGCCCACTGGATCGACACAACGCGGGCTCCCCTGCTCCAGAACTCACCCATCTGCCTGAGCAACTGGGCCGATCATTGGCTCGAGGAAACCGGTTATTTGGCCGATTTGCGGAGGGCCGAAAAAAACCAGGACGTGGCCGACAACCGGGTGCGTAACATCCAAGAATTGATCGATGACCTGGATGGTGAATTGACCGCCGAGGCCCGTCGCAAGAAGCGCGAGGAAATCACCCCCAAGAAGTCTACCAAACCGGTGGACCTCGAAAATGATCCCGAGGGATTGCTCACGGACATGACACCCGCTCCACGGCCCACCGGACCGCTGTTGCCCAACGCTGTCCCGGAGTTTCTTGGCAAACCCATGGACCGACTCGATGAGTTTCTGGCAGGGATCACCCTGGATCAGGAACGCGAGGAAGAGAAGGACACGACCGGAGACCAGGTGACCCTCATCACCATGCACGCCGCCAAGGGCCTTGAGTTTCCTCATGTCCATATCGTAGGAGTGGAAGACGGTCTCCTGCCTCACTCCCGCAGCAAGGATGAGGGCACTCTCGACGAGGAACGCCGCCTCTTCTACGTCGGCATTACCCGAGCCCAAGAGACCTTGCGCATCAGCCACTGTTCGGGACGCCGGCGCTATGACCAGGTTATGCCCTGTCACCCCTCGCCCTTCCTGCGAGAACTCCCGCCCGAATGCGTCGAGGACGCCGATGAGGCAGCCGCCCGACCGGTGGACAAAGACGATGGCGGAGACTGGTTCAAGGCCATGCGCGAGGCCTTGGAATGATCCCCACCTTCGTGGCAGATTCTCACTCACGCTGTGTTTTCCCGAGTTGTTGAATGGCTTCTGAGCGCCCTGTTGGGTTCGATTCGTTGCTTACCACTGGTGACGGTGGCCCGATTGGGTCGCCTGCTGGGTGGCCTGGCTAGCCGGATGGACCGCCGCCATCGTCGCGTCGCCAAGGAGAACCTCGCTCGAGCGTTCCCTGAACTGAAACCCCAGGAGGTTCAGGCCTTGGCCTTGGAGAACTTTCGACGCATCGGTGAAGCCTACGCTTGCGCCATCCGCACGCCCGGCATGGCTCCGAAAGAGTTGCTGGAACGCATTGAGTTCGTGGGGCTTGACGACCTCCTGCAAAGCGGCGCCGAGCGACTGGTTGTGGCCACAGGCCATTTCGGCGGCTTCGACTTGCTGGCACATGTGCAGGGTCATTGGCCCGAATGGCATTTGGCGACGACCTACCGGGCCCAAGGATTTGCCCCCCTCAACACGGCCCTACAACGTCTGCGGGACTTGACCGGAGTCCAGTTCATCGAGCGGCACAATGCAGTCCAAGCCGTCTCCGAGCTCTTCAACCAAAGTAAGTCCATACTAGCCCTGTTCTCGGACCAACACGGTGGGGGCAAGGGGCTGTGGCTGCCATTTCTCGGGCGTGACTGTTCCTGCAGTCCTGCTCCGGCCGTGATCGCCCTGCGCTACAAGGCGCTTCTGACCATGGCCATTTGCTACCGCACTGACCTAGCGCGCTGGCGGATCGAAGTCGGCCCGGTGATTCCCACTCACGACGAACACGGACAGGAACGCTCATTGGAGGACATCACCCTCGAGATCCATCGCCAATATGAGATCGCCGTGCGCCGAGATCCGGCGAATTGGTTCTGGGTTCATCGACGGTGGAAACCGCCATCGGCCAATCAGAGGTACCACGACCAGGCCCCGAGTCCGACCTCATGAACCCCACCCTCATCACCCCCCGGCACATTGTCATTCGGGGCGTGAATTGGCTGGGAGACGCCGTGATGACCACCCCAGCAGTTCTCCGCCTTCGGGAACGCTTCCCCGAGGCGAGAATCACCGTGCTCTGCCCGGAAAAGCTCCACGATCTCTGGGTCTCTCATCCAGCAGTGGATGCCGTGCAAACTTTCAAGACGGGCGAGAAATTTCTGTCGGTGGCGCGCCGCCTGCGCTCAATCGATGCGGACTTGGCGGTGATCTTTCCCAACTCCCTGCGTTCTGCGCTGGAAACCTGGTGGGCAGGCATTCCGAGGCGGCTCGGCTCGGAGAGTTTCCCTCGAAGCTGGCTGCTCACCGATCGGGCCCAACCGGTCCCGGGTGCGGCGCGCATGCGCAAACGGACCCAGGCAGAGGTGCGCCGACTGACCACCACGCTGGCAAGCCCCGCCGCTGCCCGAACCGCCTACCCAGTCGCCTCTCATCAACTTCACCACTACCTCCGGCTAGTCGGTCACCTGGGAGCCAACGCCGAGCCAGTGCCCCCCCGATTAGTGGCAGGAACAACTGCAACCCAAGCGATGCGCGCCCGCCTCGGAGCCTTGCTGACCTCGGGGAAACCACTCATCGGACTCAATGCCGGCGCCGAATATGGCCCAGCCAAACGTTGGCCGTTGGAACGCTTCGCTGACGTTGCCCGGTCGCTGGCTGAGCGGACGGGGTGCCACTTTGTGCTGTTCGGTGGCACTGCTGACATTCCGTTGGCTGAAGAACTCACCCACCGCCTGCAAGGCCTCTCTGTCACTTCACTCGCCGGCCAGACGACGCTCGCCGAATTGATGGGCGCACTGGCCTTGTGTCGAGTGGTGATCACCAATGATACCGGCCCCATGCACCTGGCCGCGGCCTTGGGCGTTCCAGTGGTGGTCCCTTTCGGCAGCACCTCCCCCGAACTCACCGGCCCCGGATTACCCGGCGATCCACGCCACCACCTCCTGCTGGGAGAGGCTCCGTGTGCCCCGTGCTTCCTGCGGCATTGCCCAGTAGACTTCCGCTGCATGCAGTCCGTTTCGGTAGACCGCGCGGTGCACGCAGCCTTGGAAGCGCTCGCGCGAAACCCTTAATTCATTCGGCACGCGATCTAGCCACGATACCGAGGTATCCCCCGGCTCCAACGCACTGCGCCTACGGCTGCCGAATTCAAAAAACCTTCCTCAGTCCGAGCTTCCCTCCGGGGGCGGAATCCTGTTAAGGCCAAAGGCAGATCCCCATGCTTTGGTTTCCCAGGTTCCTCTCTGTAGGCTGGGCACTTGGAATGGCCGTTTTGGCTGAATCCGGTGCGCCCGCATCGGTTTGGCGCGATGTTTCCGGCGGACGCATCCGCTCCCTGCCATCCCTCACAGGAACTCAGACCGGGTTCACTCGAATGTCCCCGGACACCACCGGACTGTCCGTGACCAACACCATCAGCGAGGCCGCCATGGCCAATAACCGTATCCTGGAGAATGGATCCGGCGTGGCTCTTGGAGATGTCAACGGAGACGGTTGGTGCGACCTCTACTTCGCACGGTTGGACGGCCCCAACGAGTTGTACTTTAACCGGGGTAACTGGCGCTTTGAGCGTCAACCGGAGGCCGGCGGCGCAACGTGTACCGACCAACCCAGCACCGGCACCGTCTTGGCCGACGTCGATGGCGACCGGGACCTCGACCTGCTGGTCAACGGGCTCGGCGTTGGCACGCGACTATTCCTGAACGATGGGGCCGGACACTTCACTGAATCCAACCAGCACCGACTCTCCAAGGGCCTGGGAGCTACCTCGCTGGCGCTGGCCGACATCGATGGGGATGGTGATCTCGACCTCTACGTCACCAACTACCGGACCACCACCTTCAAAGACCAACCTCCTGGTTTGAGAATCGAGGCGCGACGGGAAGCCGATGGGTCTATCCGGGTAACGCCGGAGGATCGCTTTATCGCGGTGGGCGAACGGGATGGCAGCGCAGAAATTCTGGAGCGCGGGGAACGGGATTTTCTCTACCTCAATCAAGGCGGAGGAAACTTTGCTCCAGTCTCTTGGACCCAAGGCACATTCCTTGATGAGGATGGTCAAAAACTCCGAGCGCCTCCGACCGACTGGGGCCTCAGCGCCGTGTTCCGTGACCTCAATGGCGATGGCTGGCCCGACCTCTACGTGTGCAACGACTTTGTCCACTGGAAAGACCGCATCTGGCTCAATCGGGCCGGCGCGGGTTTTCAGGCAGCTCCACGAACACTCTTCCGAAACCAGAGTCTCAGCTCCATGGCCGTGGATGTCGCTGACATCAATCGTGACGGATTGATGGACCTCTTCGTGGTGGACATGCTGAGCCGCGATCCAGAACGCCGTGCCTGGCAACGCCCCAACACCATGACCTCGGTGCTGCGCCCACCCATTCACGACCCGCAATACCGCCCGGAGGTCACACGGAACACCCTGCATGTGGCCCGGGCCGGCGGGCCCTTCGCGGAGATCGCTCAGTTCTCGGGAATCGCGGCGACGGAATGGTCGTGGAGCGCGGTCTTCATCGATGTGGACCTCGACGGCTGGGAAGATCTGCTCGTGGCCAACGGCAATGCACACGATGTGCAGCACGCCGACATCCTGGCCGCACAGTCCCGGGAGCGAAGCACTCCCAGCGCCGAACAACGCCTGCGCAACTTGTCACGATTCCCGCGGCTCAACACCGCCAACCTCGCCTTCCGAAACCAGCGAGATATGCGCTTCAAAGACATGAGTCTCGACTGGGGATTCGCGGATCGCGGTGTGACAACGGCCATGGCCTTGGCCGATTTGGATAATGACGGAGACCTCGATGTGGTGAGCTGCAATCTGGGTGAGGCTGCCGACCTCTACCGCAATGATTCCACCGCGCCCCGTGTGGCAGTCCGCCTCCGCGGCGCCGGGGGCAACACCCATGGGATCGGAGCTCGGATCCTCGTCGAAGGTGGCCCTGTTTCTCAGAGCCAAGAAATAGTGGCCGGGGGGCGCTATTTGTCCGGAGACCAGGCCCTGAGAGTCTTCGCCACCCGACCGGATCAACCGGTGACGGTGGAGGTCCGCTGGCCTGGCGGTCAACGCAGTCGCTTGAACTCAGTTCCACCCAATTCACACGTGGAAGTGCTGGAAGACTTTGCCGTCGCACTCGGTGCAACCGAGCAAAGTCTCACCGCGACGTCTACGCCCTCGACCACGGCTCTCTTCGAAGAAATCTCAGCTGCACTGAATCACCGCGATTCAACCCAGGCGTCCACCGAGGATTTGGAGCGCCAACCCCTGCTCCCCCGCCGACTGTCCACCGAGGGCCCCGGAGTCGCTTTCTTCGACATCGACACCGACGGATTCGACGACCTGCTCTTGGCAGGACGAGGAGAATGGATGGTCTTCCGGAACGACCATGCGGGAGGTTTCCAACCGCGGCCCGACCTCAGCCTCAAGTCTGGGCAGGCCCATTCGGTGACGGGCATTGCCGCCGCCGTCGATCGCCACGGCATGGTGTTGACGACAGGTCACCAACCCTCTCCCGGCAGCAACGCCCCTGGGCCACTCGGCTCCGTACTGAGGACCAACCAACTCCGAAACCTCGACCAATCCCTTCAAGCCTCCGGCAGCGTGGTGCTGGCAGACTGGGATGGAGACGGGGAACTCGACCTCGCCGTGGCTGGGCGTCATGTGCCGGGACGCTGGCCGGAGTCGGCAGACACCCGAATCTTTCACGGCCAAAACGGCTACTACCTACCCTGGCTCACCCTAACCAACACCGGCCTGGCCACGGGCATGATCGCCAGCGACCTCACTGGTGATGGACGCCCGGAACTGGTCTTGGCTGCGGAGTTCGGTCCACTGCGATTCTTTCGAGCTGATGGAACCAACCTGCGTCCATGGAAACCGGGCCTGGTGACCGCCGAAGGCAACGCCGCCGACTGGCTCGACTACCAGGGACGCTGGACCGGACTCACCGCCGCCGACTTCGACAACGACGGCCGACTCGACCTGGCCGCAGGCAATTGGGGCTGGAACTTCGGCGAAGGCCGCATCGATCCCGCTCGCGACCCCGTGCGAATTACCTATGCCGAGTTTGTACCCGGCACCGTCACCCCCCTGATCCACTCTTGGGACCCCCTGCACCGGCGCGAGGTACCCTGGCGAGAACTCGGCACCCTCCGTGAGGCCCTGCCCTTTGCTGCTGAAACCGTCCCTTCACACGAAGCCTACGGCAAAGGGGGCTTGTTGGCTCTTCTCGGGCCTCATGGATCCCGAGCCCGACGCGTCGAATCTCAATGGCATGCTTCGACGGTGTTCCTCAACCGAGGAGACCGATTCGAAGTCCGCGCACTCCCTACCGAGGCCCAATGGGCTCCGGCCTTTGGTCTCACCGCCGCTGACTTCGACGGGGATGGTCATCAGGATTTATTCCTGGCGCAGAACTTCTTCGGAGTCGATGCCGAGACTTCCCGGCATGATGCAGGTCTGGGGCTTCTGCTCATCGGCGACGGTCGGGGTCATTTCAAGGCATTGTCACCGGCGTCTTCGGGCATCGTCTTACCCGGCGAAGGCCGCGGCAGCGCAGCGGGTGATTTCGACCTCGATGGACGGGTCGATCTCGTGGTCACCCAGCACGCCGGGCCTACCGCTGTGCTCCACAACCGCCGGGCCCGGCCTGGTTGGGGACTGCGACTCGAACAACCCGGCCCCAATCCGATGGCCATCGGCGCGGTCGTTCGGGCCGAGTTCGGCAACTCCAGCGGCCCAGCCATCGAGATTCGAGCGGGGTCCGGATGGTGGTCCCAAGACTCCTCGCGCGTGCTCATCACCGGGGCCACTCCACCGACAGCGGTTCACGTCCGCTGGCCCGGAGGACTTCAGCAGCGCCACCCCTGGAGCCCAACGGTGCGGGAGATGCGCCTCCGCCGATCTCCTTGATCGGCTTGGGTTTCCTGTTTGCCCGCCTTGAGGCATTGCAGGATTGTCTGCCACAGGATGTCGTTTTCTGAAGATCTGTTGATTCGAGCCCGGCGAGTTCGCCTCTTTATCTGCGATGTGGATGGTGTGTTAACCGACGCCACCGTCAGCATGGGAGGCGGAGCCGAGACCAAGGTGTTCCACATCCGGGATGGTTTAGGCTTACGACTCCTGCAGACCGAAGCGTCCATTCGCGTAGGCTGGGTTTCAGCCCGCCCCAGCGAAGCCACCATCCAGCGAGCCCAGGATTTGAAGATCGATTTCCTCCACCAATCTTCCGGCCCAAAGGTCGCCGCCATCGAAACCTGGCTGCGCGAGACCAATATTACGTGGAACGAAGTCCTCTACATGGGGGACGACTGGGTGGATCTGGCCGCACTCAAGCGAGCCGGTTTGGCCATCGCCCCAGCCGACGCCATCGAGGAGGCGCGCAACCTCGCCCACTGGGTCACTCAGAAACCCGGCGGCCATGGATCTGTCCGCGAGGCCGCCGATCTGCTGCTCAAAGCCCAGGGTCATTGGGAACGGATGGTTGAGAAATTCGCTTCCTAAGCCGCGACCTGGATTCCAAGACTCTTTAGCCATGTCCTCGATAAACCTCCGATTCGGGCTCACCGCCCTTCTAGGCTTGATTGCCTGCGGGGCCTTGGCCCAAGGCGGTAGATCGGCCGGTGCCACCAACGCCCTGTCGGCCTCGGCTGCAGCCACCATCCGTCAGTGGGGCATCAGCCTTCGGGACACCGTCACCGGCCGGGTCCAATTGCGATTTTCGTCCACCGAGGCCTCGCCCGCACCCTCTGACAAAGGCGGTCTCGTGCCGGCTGTGTGGGATGTGACCGGTCTGAGGTTAGAATCCTTCCGGCCCGACGAACGTTCCGACTTTATTATCGAATCGCCGTCTTGCCGGGTGAATGTCACCACCAAAGACACCGCATCCGTCGGCAGCTTCACGGCCCGACGAGAAGCCGACGGCATTTCGATCCGCGGCCTCGGTTTTCAATTCAACGGCACCGAACGAAGTCTGACCGTCACCAACTCAGTGCAAATCGAACTGCGCACCCGACTCTTCCAGCCCAAACCCGTTTCTCCATGATCCGCAGCGTCCTCTTCCCACTCCTCGCCCTGTTTCTGACCCTGGTCTCCGGTTCGGCCCAGGCACAGCAACAAGACAAAATTCTACTGTCCGCCACCAACTGCGTACTGGAGCTCGAAAAAGGCGTGTACCATCTCTGGGATCATGTCCGAGTGGAGTCGCCCGGAGTTCTACAAATCACCTGCGACGATCTCCGTGCAGCCCTGCCGCAGGACAAAGCCTCCGGAACGTCAGGCCCCCTTCCGACCGGCGGCAAACTCCAATCGCTCATCGCCTCTGGCAACGTGGTCATTGAACTCTTCCAACCCGGCGCCAACGGCTCGACCAATGTCGTGCGCGCCTTCGGCAAGCAGGCCGAATACGGCTCACAGCAGGAGATTCTCATTCTGACAGGAGACCCCCGAATCGAGACGGCCTCCGGTGTCATGATTGGAACTGAAGCCCTCATCTACGACCTAAAGTCCCGGACCATGCGCAACCGAGGTTCCTACCGGATCGAGCTCAAGGCGGACATCCTCAAGGGTTCGACGCTCTTTAACCGGGGCACCAACTCGTCCAAATCCCGCTGACCATGGCCACTGCAGCCAAGACCGCAGCCAAGACCGCCGCTCCGGCAGTCTCTCAAGATTCGACGCCGTTGCTGTCGGTCCAAGGACTGGCCAAAGCCTACTCGGGCCGTCGAGTGGTCGATGGGGTTTCAATCCATGTGGGTGCGGGTGAGATTGTGGGGCTTCTTGGCCCCAACGGCGCCGGCAAAACCACCTCCTTCAATATGACCGTGGGGCTTGTCCGCCCCGATGCGGGTTCGGTTCAGTTCCGCGGCATCGACATCACCCGCTTGCCCATGCATCAGCGAGCCCGCCTGGGCATCGGCTATCTCACGCAAGAGCCCAGCGTGTTCCGAAAGCTGACCGTCGAGCAGAACCTACTGGCCATCCTGGAAACGTGCGAAGGTTCCGCCAGCGAGCGCCAATCGCGACTGGCCTACCTGCTGGACGAACTGGATCTGGCCCGGCTCGCCAAGAGCTATGCCTACCAGTTAAGTGGTGGCGAAAAGCGCCGCCTCGAAATCACCCGCGCTCTGGTGACCTCACCTCGACTGTTATTGCTCGATGAACCGTTCGCCGGCATCGACCCCATCGCAGTTTACGAGGTGCAGAAGATTGTTCGACGACTTCGAGACCGCGGATTGGGAATCCTCATCACTGATCACAATGTCCGGGAAACCCTCCGGTTGGTCGATAGGGCCTATGTGATCCATCAGGGCAAGGTCTTGGTGGAGGGCACCGCCGAATTCTTGGTGAACGATTCAAAGGCTCGGGACATCTACCTGGGCCCCGACTTCAACATGTGAAGAACCTGTGAAGAACCTCCGCAAGGTGCCGCCTATGAAACCCTCCAACGTCACCGTCGAGAAATTCTACACCGACCACGCTGGACCGCTGGGACTGAAATTGCTGACCGGAGGAGACTCCCTCAACCGTCTGATCCAGGAGCCTACGGTCAATCGCCCCGGTTTGGCACTGGCCGGTTTCCGCCGCTACTTCGCCAACAAGCGAGTGCAGGTTCTGGGAGCGGTCGAAACCTCCTACCTGCGTTCCATCGAGCCGGACCTCCGCCGACAGCGCTACAACGAACTCTTCCGCTACAAGATCCCCTGCATCGTGCTCTGCCGTGGCATCCGCCCCGAACCGGAGTTCCTGACTGCTGCCGACAGCCGCGGGGTGCCCGTGTTCCAAACGGAGTTGGTCACGATGAAGTTCATCAGCCAGGCCACATTGGCGCTGGAACAACTGTTTGCCCCTCGGACCCAGATTCACGGCTGCATGGTCGATATCCAGGGCATTGGCGTGATCATCCAGGGCGAGAGCGGCATTGGCAAAAGCGAGGCGGTGCTCGGGTTGCTAGAACGCGGCCACAGCCTCGTTTGCGACGACATCGTTTGCCTCACGCTGGCCGACGGCAAAGAACTCTTCGGTACCGGCAAAACCATCACCCGCAACCTCATGGAGGTGCGCGGCATCGGAATCATCGATGTCGCCGCGCTGTTCGGGGTCGCCGCCATCCGCGCCGAAAAGCGTGTCGATTTGGCAGTCACGCTGAAGGTCTGGGAAAAAGCCGGCGAGATCGACCGTCTGGGTTTGGATCAAGGGTATGCGAATTACCTCGGGATCGACATTCCGCACATGGACTTGCCCGTCCGCCCTGGCCGCGACATCGCCCGCGTTATCGAGGTGGCTGCATTGCACACCAAGCTCAAACTCAGCGGCGTCAACCCGGCTGAGGATTTGCAACGTCGCCTGATGATGCAAATGAACCCCCGCCTGTAGTCCTTCACTGTTTACCCATGTACGAATCCCGAACGGAGACCCCGCTTCACAGCCGGAAATTCGTGGGCCGCCTCCTGGTCCATGTCGGGGTCTCGATGGCATTGCTCGGCATCTCGTTGGCCGGAGGCATGGCCGGTTACATGGCACTTGAAGACTTGTCCCCCCTGGACGCCTTTCTCAATGCATCCATGTTGCTGGGCGGTATGGGCCCGGTAAACACGCCCAAGACCGACCCGGGCAAACTCTTCGCCGGCTGCTATGCACTCTATGCAGGGTTGGTCTTCATCGTGACTGCAGCACTGATCTTCACCCCCATCGTGCACCGGGTGCTGCATCAGTTTCACTGGGACGACGAGGATTAACCCCGTCCCCCGGACCGGGGATCAGCCCAGGAACTTCCCCGGATTGAGAACACCGGCCGGATCGAGGGCGGCCTTTACACGCCGATGCAGCGCATCGGATTCGGATGAAACGGCGATGTTCCACCACGGTTTTTTGGCCAAACCCACCCCGTGCTCACCCGTGATGCTGCCCCCCAGTGCGACAACACCCTGAAACAACTCATCGAGAGCCCGGTCGCTCGCCTCGCGCTGCGCTGGAACCGATTCATCGAGCATCAGGTTCACATGAATGTTCCCGTCTCCGGCATGCCCGAAGCAGGCCACCTGAATGCCGTGCTTTTTCTGGAGAGAGGCACCGAGTTGAAACAAGGCTTCCAGCGACCCACGAGGCACTACGACATCCTCGTTCAACTTGGTCAGTCCCGTGTCCCGCAGCGAGTAACTGAACTCCCGGCGTAACTTCCAGAAACGCTCACAACCCTCCGGTCCCAGACCGCGTTGGACAAAGGTGGGCTGGAACTCCGAAAGCAGTCGGCTGAGTTCAGTGATTTCGGAGCGAACGCCCCGCTCCCGACCGTCCAACTCGACAATCATCAACGCACCGGCGCCCTTGAGGAGTTTGGATCCGGTCCGACGCCGGGCCGCTTCCACCGTGAAGCCATCGGCCAATTCCAAAGCGCTCGGCAGGAACCGGGCAGCGAAAAGGGCTCGAATGGCCCGGGCGGCCGTATTCATGTCGGGGAATCCCACTCCCACACAGGCCCGATAAGCCGGGAGCGGCAGCAGTTTCAAGGTCGCTTCGGTGACCACCCCGAGCATTCCTTCACTCCCGACAAAGAGGCGGTGCAAATCGAAGCCCGTCTTGTTCTTGTGGGTTCGACCACCGAGTCGGGTCACTGTTCCATCGGCCAGCACCACCTGGAGAGCCATCACGTAATCCCGAGTGACCCCGTACTTGAGGCATCGCGGACCCCCGGCATTGGTGGCGATATTACCTCCGATCGAGCAATCAGCCCGACTGGCCGGATCTGGCGGATAATAAAGTCCCTGCCGCTCCACAGCCTCTTGCAGTGAGGCAGTCACCACGCCCGGTTGCACCACTGCCACAAAATCCACCGCGCTGATTTCTAGCACTCGATTCATTCCCGCCACAGAAAGGGCGATGCCGCCGTGCACTGGAACACACCCGCCCACATAGCCATGCCCTGCCCCACGCGGGGTTACCGGAATCTGGTGCTTCGAGGCAAAGGCGAGGATTCGCGACACCGACTCCACCGAACCCGGCAGAGCCACCGCCTCGGGCAGGTGGGAGGCAAACCACTTGTCGCCCGCATGGGCCGCCAAAGCTTCGGGAGTGAAAACCAATTCTCCGGGCGGCAACTGCCGC